>CAZNCO010000801.1:0-2177 GCA_964571345.1 uncultured Ohtaekwangia sp. | reverse complement strand
GTATTCTATCATGCACACCATACAGGTTCGTTTCGCATACCCAAGCTTGCTGTAAACATCGAAAAGCGAATTGTGAAATTCGGACCCGAGATGATCCCGCATCTATTCAATGAAATTCTCACTGCCGATAGTGAGTCTCTTGTCTATTTCGGGCAAACCCTTGCACGAAATGGAACCGTTGGCCTTGATTACATACTCAAACGATTTGCTGAATATCAGAACCGTGAGCAGGAGTTGATTAATATTCTTCAGGTATTCTCCTACTTCAAGATTCCTGAAGCATCGGTAGTGATCCCCATATTATTGGCAGCAGCAAAAAGCAATAATCACCAGATCACATCAGTAGCGTTGGCCACGATTGGCAAGTTGATCCAAAAACTTCCTCATGTTGCCTTTGGTGCAGAGCTCAGGGACCAGGCGTTTGATTCAGTCTTCCGGTATTTATCCCATTCTCAACCCCTCGTGCGAAAGAATGCTGTGCATGCACTAGGTATGATGATGCGAAAAGGATTTCTATCGGAAGAAAATGAAACGAAGCTTTATAAGTCGTTTCTCGCCATCACGGGGAAAGATGAACACCATAATTGGGACCGTGGATTCATTGTAAGAAGGGAGGCCGAAGATTTCCTCCACTATTTCAAAAAACTATCCACCCCAACACACAAATATTCTCAGCACTACAAGATCATCACCAAAAAACTCCTTTGTCCGAACACCTATCACTTTACCATCCAGGCACCACTTATTGCTCAGAAGATTGAAGCAGGTCAATTTATTATTATCCGTCCTCATATTTTAAGCGAGCGCATTCCTTTATCGATCTGCGGATGGGATCGGAAGCAGGGCCTGCTTAACATCATCGTCTCAGCTGTCGGGAAAACGACAACCGAAATTAACGCCATGCAACCGGGGGATATTCTTCAGGATGTGGTGGGTCCACTAGGCGAGCGCTCGATCTTACCTACCGAGAGCGGAACATGTGTAGTGATAGGCGGAGGCTACGGCACAGGTGCAATCATTCCTACTGCCAAAGACATAAAAGCCTTAGGCAGCAAAGTGATCGGAATTGTGGGAGCACGAAATGAAAGCAACCTGATTATGGTAAACGAATTGGAGCAGGTGTGTGATGAAGTGCTTGTAACAACCAACGATGGATCGCAAGGGATGCAAGGCTTTGTAACAGATGCGTTGCGGAAAATTCTGGAACGCGAGCACGTGGTGTATGTGCTTGCGGTTGGCCCTGTACCAATGATGAAGGCCGTAAGTGAAATGACGCGTGATAAAAATATTGCCACGTATGTCTCGCTGAATGCGATTATGGTAGATGGCACGGGTATGTGCGGAGCTTGCCGCGTGACCGTAGGTGGCGAAACAAAATTCGCTTGCTTCCATGGACCCGACTTCGATGGGCACAAAGTTGACTTTGAAAATCTAATGAAGCGTCAAAAGATGTTTGTTAAACAAGAGAAGCTTGCTTTTGACATTTTGAAAAATAAAGAATGCATGGTATGACAGCCGACAAACCCACTTTAAGTAACCGGGAACGGATGAAAATCTCGCATCAGGAGATGCCTTTAAATCCACCTCAGATAAGAATAAGAAATTTTGATGAAGTACCGATCGGATATTCGGATGAGCAAGCAAGAGAAGAAGCGTTGCGTTGCCTGCATTGCAAAAAACCAAATTGCATTGGCGCGTGTCCGGTAGGAATTGATATCCCAAGTTTCATTCGTTTAATAGAGCAAGGAAACCCGGCAGCCGCAGCAAAGAAAATACGAGAGACTAATTTTCTTCCAGCTGTATGCGGACGAGTATGTCCGCAAGACAAACAATGCCAGGCGGTATGTGTAGTAGGCCGCAAAAACCATCCTGTCGGAATAGGAAACCTGGAACGTTATGCCGCTGACTACGAGCGCACGCACGGCCTGCTGGAAATTCCGTCTATTGCAGAGCCAACGGGAAAGAGAGTTGCTATCATTGGCTCGGGTCCTGCTGGTCTTTCTGCTGCCTATGAGTTAGTGACACGAGGTCATGAGGTAGTTGTGTTTGAAGCTTCGCACCGGGCAGGAGGCGTGATGGTATATGGCATTCCGCGGTTTCGTCTTCCACTAAAAATCGTAGACGAAGATGTTCGCTTTCTCACAAAGCTGGGCGTGCATTTTGTGTATAACATGGTG
>CAZNCO010000800.1:0-2182 GCA_964571345.1 uncultured Ohtaekwangia sp. | reverse complement strand
GCTTCTCGACTGAAAAGGAAACTTTTAAATGGCCCAATTTTCGGGGGAGCTTACAGGAGCTTACATCATGAAGAGCCCAGCTAAACCATTTCGCTATCGCGTTCGAGTCAGAACAAGTATATTCTAAATAGTCAAAATTGGTTTGCAGAACTATGCGAATGAAAGGAACACTTGTCGGACTTTTTATTTCTTGGATTGTCCTTGTCACGAATTGATGACTTCTGTGATTGGGGTTAATTAACAGTTCATTTAAAATGTCAACGAAGCGTTTGTCTGTCCCCGAAAGCCAAATGAGAGAGATTGCAAGTTCTAGTTCTTCAATATCTCCTTTGTCCACAGCGCGCCTGATTTCTTCAATCACATAGTCCTTCGAGTCCCTGATGTAAACTGGAAATTGTTTATGAAACTCGTCAGTTGTTATTTGTCCGCTGTTGACTTCAAATAATAATTTTCTCTCTTTGTCAGTCATGAGTTAATGTCCAACGTAATAGCAGCCAACGCCTAGTGCATGTGACGTAGGCGGTTTAGGAGCTAAAGCCAAATGACGAAGGAATGGCTTTAGCGACCTGCTGCGTTCTGTCCCACACACCGAAACTAAATTATGAAAACAAACTACAACTCAACACCGAACCAGCGCTATGGCACATGCACAATGTTGTGGGCCGTTTATTCACTCACTCTTAATCCAACCTATGATTGATTCGTCCTTGTTCTTTTTATAAAGTACCTGTACCCATTGTCCCGATTGACTGAGTTTAATTGCATCCGCTTCTTTGTCCACGGACAACCAATGATTTCCTTTTATTATCCTGTCAGAACATTGGTCTTTTTTGTCCGCATCATCTTGTTTGTGAGTTCGCCTCAATATTCCTTTGATTTTTATTTTTTCAAGATTTTTAAAATTGGTCTTAGGAATCTGTCCGTATGTAATTCGATTCGTTGTCACAAGGGACGAACCTTTGTTAATCACAATTTCAGTAAAGTCGAAATCCGAGTCACAGCAGCATGCTTCTTTTAGACTATTGATAATTGTGCGCGAGCCATATTTCTCAATTGAAATAATCGCTCCAGGATAATCATAAACTAATTGAAGATTTTTTCCATCGTTGATAAAAATGCCCGTTTCGTCATAAGGATTGCAAGGTCCTGAATAGATTAAATCATTTAGTCCATCGTTATTCAAATCTATTACCGAAAAATATCTCCACGAATCTTTAGTCTCAGAAGGAACAATCTTTTCTGTTGAGTTGGGTTCAATGACAACGATATCAGAAGTACAGAGGAACTTTAGTTTTGGAAGTTTTGAAAGTCCAGTCGTGTCAAATTTTATTGTTGCTGGGTTGTTCAAGAAGCTCAATCTCTTTTGAAGATTCTCAATTGATTGTCCTTGTGACATTGTCCCAAGTCCCAGAAATAAAATAAGGAGATAACTCTTCATAATAAATGGCCCACAACGTTTTGGCGCTTGGCGCAGTGGCGGGATTCGGAGCACAAAACTGTCAATACACCACAAAAGTTGATGCGAGGTAGAATGTTTAATTAACCACGTCATCCGCCATTGAGCCAAACGCCTGTTATGTGCTGTTTTTATTTCTGTCACAATTTGTCAGACGTGAAAACATGATAATAATAAGGTATGCTGTCTGCCTCTCCGTTATAAAACCTCTTGAATGATTTTGCAATTGGGTCAGTTATTGTTCCGTTTGGTAGTTTGATTACAATTGGCATCATTGTCACACCATTTGGCAAATTTGCATCTTCTTGCTTTATCCATTCACCACCATTATTGTGAACCATTATTTGGCCTACGTAGCAACCTGCAACAAAAATAGTTTCTGCAAAATCGTTTACCGTCAATCCTTCGTCTCTGAAACGTTGTAGAAAAGTGTCTGTAAACTTTAAAGTATCAACTGAAAAGTCTAAGTTAATATTTTCATTTACCTTTACTGCATCACGAAATTGTTCTGCAAAATTTAGCCCATTGTTAGGTGTCGGGGTAAACTGAAAATTCATATTTCGAGTTGGCATCGGTCCGGTGTCGACCTTCTTTTTTCCTCCAAATAGTTTGTCAAATAGTCCCATTGATATATTTTAATGATTGTTTGATGTCGTTCTAAAATTGCACATAACGACCCGCGCTTATGACGGCTGCGGATTTCTGTGCCGCGCCTTCTCCCACGAG
>CAZNCO010000799.1:0-2185 GCA_964571345.1 uncultured Ohtaekwangia sp. | reverse complement strand
AAATGCGTCAGGAATTTTCTGACGCATTTTTATCAGGCGGAAAATAGAACTTCGAGTTGTTCAATGATGTTTATCTTCGAGCCCTTTTGCATACACCAGTTTACCTTCAGGCGTAAATTTTATCTCCACTTTTTTGCCGTCCTTTTCACCCTTATAGCTGTAGTGAATAGGAATAGCTCTCGATGTTCCTGATGTTCCCTGGCTAGCTGGAGTGGCCGTAGTGTGTCCAAAGTGAGAATACCATGCACCATGTTGAATAGATGTTTTGATGGCACCGAATTCACTTTCAAACGTCTTTACAACGGCAACGGGTACCTGTTCGTCTTGATTTTTTCTACCATGTTTATCGGGATGGTTTGCGCGTACGACCAGACTACGCTTGTGAGTAATACACAAGTAACGTAAGCTTTAGTTTTTCGTTGCTTTAAGTATTTAAGTTTGACAATAACAAGGATATAAACGCTCCGGTTGTGTGCTGCAACCTGAATAATTTTGTTTTCCTGTTATATTTTATTGGCCTTTTCGCTGATGGTAATGCTCACAATAAAGTGTAATTCTTTGTCAAAATTATTTACTCCTTTCCTACTTTTTCACCGTACTTAATATTGATGACAGGGACTATCTCGCATATAGCAATATCTCTTACTCTATTCATTCTATTGCTGGGTGATATGCTGGTAGCACAAAACACTTATAAGTCAAAAGAGGGCTCTTTGTCAGCAATAACAGACTTTCACGAGTCGGTGATTACTGCACACAGTAAGAGTGTTGAAGTTTCATTAGACTACGAAACGTCTGCCTTTGTTCTCACACTTGCTTCCGGGGACATTCACACAGGTATCGACTCGCTGGACAGAAAGCTCCATGAAGTGGCGATGATTATCGTCTTAAAGGGAAGTTTGAACCTCGGAAGAATAACCACATCCACCCATTTACCAGAAAGGTTGGTTGTGACCGGAGTGCTTGAGGTTGGGCAAAACCGGGAGGTTCAAATCAAAGGGGCGGGACGCCTGGAGCATGTCGGTGGCGGGGAAGACCTGGCCTGCGAACTCGCGCTATACTTCGATGTTGATGCAAGAAGTATTGGGTTGCATCAACTAGTTAAAACTAAGGAGAACACACACCTGGTAAAAATTCAATTCTTTGAAACCGTTTTAAGAAAAACGTATTGAGTATAAAATAGAAATTATGAAAAATCATTGGTTATGGATGATAATAGGGTGCGGCTTACCGCTGCTTCTCCTGTTTCTGCTCCCGGTTTTTGGAATCCGCTCAAACATTGGATTCCTTGTATTTATGGTTCTTTGTTTCGCCTCCCACCTTTTCATGATGCGTAATGTGGATCATTCCAAACACAACCATTCAAACCATTAACCCAAAACTGTATGTCACAGATTCATATTAAAAGATTCAGCTTTGCTTGTGGATTTACAGGAGTGCTTTTGTATGTCGGCTGCATATTGCTCATGGCAATGGTGGGCAGGGATGGCACCATCTTCTTTTTTAACAGCCTTTTGCACGGTATAGATACGTCATCCGTTATTCGGATGAATACTTCTGTTTTCCGAAGCACTAATGGGCATTGTTCAAACCTTTATCCTCTGCTGGCTCATCGGGGCCAGTGTTGCAGCTTGCTATAATGTTACTTTTAAAACAAAAACGAAATGATTGTACAATCAAAAATTCATTCCCTTATCTGGCTCTTACTGGCAAGTCTTCTCACTGCTTGCAATTCCTTTACCAACCTTACGGTGAAATATGATAAGAAGAGGGACTTCAGTAAATATAAGACGTATGCCTGGTTGCCTGATGCGGACAAAGCCGGTAATAATGATTTCGATAATGACTTTATCAGGCAACGGATACGAAATTATATCGGACACTGTTTTGATAGACAGCAACTGGCTGCTGATACGCTCCATCCTGATTTGCTATTGCGTGTGAAATGGCTGGCCGATGCCCGAGAACTAACTGTACAAGATTTGACGGAAAGACCATTTTATTACAACAGCATATATTACAACGATCCATTCACTATCAGAATTTCACCACGAGGCAAAATTGATTACACGAACCGATATCCCCTGCCGCTAGAAAGGCGACAAAAGTATTATCATAGCGGTTTGGAGGTAATTCTGATCGATGCCAAAACAAAAGAAGTTGTATGGAATGGTTTTACAAGCGA
>CAZNCO010000798.1:0-2191 GCA_964571345.1 uncultured Ohtaekwangia sp. | reverse complement strand
TGTCTATACTCCGTGATATTTTTCGCTTGCAAGTTCATTAATTCAATTGCAGTCTTTTTAATGCTTTGTTGAGAGCACCAATATTGCGTTTACTTTGAATTGACTTGTGCGCATAAGTGAGCAAGTTGAATGTCCGCTTTTTGCGTTCCTGCACGTCCGGCAACAATTCCTGAATAAAATCCGCCTTGCTAAGATTGGTAATAATGATCAGCGCAAATCCCATTCTGCCACTCTTTTGCAGCGTCTCGGCCATCAACTCCGTATTGGACACGTCAAAGGAACCTTCAGAAGTCTCAAGGAAAAGAAACGGTTTTATTCCGGCAATCTCTGAGTAGAGTTGAAGGAGCGAAAGACGGAACAAATATTCAAGAAAAATGGCTTGAGACTTACTTACCCGCCCTTGAAAATACCGCTCCTTACCGTGAAGTATGGGAATGAAATATTTTACCTGCAATTCGAATCCACGGGGCTTGCGGCCGTGCAAGATTAGACCACAGGTATCCCCAAAATAGGACTGAGACAAGGAAGAGAAAATCTCCACCAGGCGCGCATTGAACTTATCAATGGATGAATTGAGCTCCTCATTTTTTTCATCCATTTTCTGAACCATCGCCTTGTACTTCTTTAACAGCGGCTCGGTCTTTTGCCGGTAAGCTTCGATCTCTTTCTCTATCTCTAAAATGGTAAAATCAAAACTCGTCACCGGGGTTTCGCTGTGCTTGAGCAATTCGTTAAGCTTGTTCTGATGGAGTGCCAGGTTTACGGTAGCATCACGAATCTTCTGTTCATTTTCTGCCAGTTCTTGGTTAATGTGCGCCTGCTCCTTTAGCAGAGACTCAAGAGAATTTTCGCGTTTGTCAATCTCCTTTTTTCCTTGCTTGATGAGTTGGTCCAGGGACTCCATGCGTTTCAAGTCGCGAGCGTTCATCGCCCCAACTTCTTCATCGGTGTTTTTCAAAGGGCTCTCGCACACGGGGCATTCATGATGAGTGCGGACTTTGCGAATCACTTCGCCTGCCTTTTTATTTGACACGTTTGAATTGCAGACGATGCAAATGTGCCGCTGGTCGATCTTTGTAAAAACGAGTTCCGTCTTAGGATCATCAAAGGAAGACTTATAGAACCGGGTTTCCAGCACCTTGTATTCTTCGGCATTGAATTCATAACTGGACCGGATAGAACTTGACTCCTTTTCAAGTTTGACAATCTCTGCCTGTACCTGAGCACTTTTCAGCAGCCACCGGTCTTTTTCCGCGATGGCCAAGCGCCTATCCGATGTAAATCTCTCCACCAGCTTGGTCAAGTCTTCTTTCTTCACAAAACCTTTGTCTGCGGACAGGCTTTTCTCCCGGTCGGCTAGGAGCTCTTTCTTTCGGTTTTCATACCGGCCCATAAAGTCCTTCTCCCGTTTGTAAGCTGAGTCTGCATCCTGCAACTTATCTTCTAACTCCCTATACTCTTCAGCAAACCCTTGGGTATTCAGTAGCAGGCGGATGATGCGAGATTGACTTTCTTCATCCCACAACAAATAATTTCCTTCTTCTTCCCTGACCAGGAGCCGCGAGAGTAGAAAGGCGAGATCATCCATGGAGCCAAGGCCGGTGAATTCTTTTAATATCTCTTCATATTGATCGGTTAGCTCATCATGGAAGTCGATTTCTTTTTTGTCTATGACCAGCTTAAGAATTTCATTTTCTGTTAAGCTTCTTGAAAAATTCAAACTGTGATCTCCAATTACTACTTCAAGTTGTATCCGAGGCTGACGCTGTCCATCTTTAAGAAACTCTTCTTGATTATCGAGACGATTCAGAAAGTATTCCGGATTACGTTCTTCGTGAAGCCCTTTGTGCGTTCCCACAAGGGCGTAGATGATCAGGTTGGCGGTTGTTGTTTTTCCGATCTCATAGACCCCTAAGACTAAATTCAAGCCTGTGCGGACTGTGTATTTCCAATCCTGATTAAACATTGGATAGTCAAAAATTTCGAACGATCGTATCGTGGGAAGAACAATGTACTTTTTCTTTGACATGAATGAATGTGAGTTTGAGTCGCCTGGATATGCTTACCAAGCTCTTTCCGAGCTTATCGAACAATCAAGGATTTTCAAGTTAGTATTTTTTTCTCCCGATCAGCAATCGCTACAAACGTTCTGAAATTGCCCCGGATGGCCAAAGTTATCTCAAGCTAGCCC
>CAZNCO010000797.1:0-2192 GCA_964571345.1 uncultured Ohtaekwangia sp. | reverse complement strand
AAATTGAACATTTATTTTCAACTTTTAAATGGCCGAACTTTAGGGGAGCTTACAGTTTCACTCCTTTGGGTAAGTTGCAACACTGGGGCACCCGAAATTGAAAATGGCGCCAATAAACGCGGGCATCTAAACATTCATAATCGAAAGATATACGTTGAAGAATACGGACAGGGTACTCCGTTGCTCTTGCTCTCCGGTGGTGGACTCAACAGAAGCATAAAAGACTTTGAAAAAAGTATCCCTGAACTCTCGAAGTATTATCGGGTCATTGCACCTGATTCTCCCGGGCAAGGCAAGTCTGATCAAACAGACACGTTGAGTTACGCGCTACTAACCGACTTCATGTCGCAGGTAATTGACTCCTTGCAGATTGACAGTGCCTACATCATGGGGTTAAGTGATGGTGCAATTGTCGCCCTGCTGTTAGCCGATAAGCGGGCCGATAAGATCAGAAAAGTGGTGGCCGTTGGAGCCAATAACGGAACAAGGGGTTTTGAGCTACCAGCCGGATTCAACATTGATTCGGTCAAGGTCCCTGAGCTGGACGAATGGGCAAAGTATCATACAAAAGATATCGAATGGTATAACGCTCTAACACCAAAAAAGGATTGGAGAAAGATGGCTGCTAACTTAAACTCGATGTGGTATGCTAAAGAGTATTTCCCGCGTAGCGTTTATGACAACATCAAGATACCCGTGATGATCGTACTCGGTGACCAAGATGATATTTCGATCGAGCACGGACTGGAAATGCACAGACTCATAAAGAACAGTCAATATTGTGTTTTGCCAAACACATCACATGAAGTCTTTAGTGAGAGACCTGAGCTGATGAATAAGATTGCGATTGATTTTTTTCAATGACAGATCACAAAAGGGGTAAGAACGGCTTAATCGATTGAGCACTGTCAAGGCAACGCAACTCATCTAAGATGAAAAGCAAGTCTTGTTCATACGCAACAGGCAATCCTCAAAATAAAAATAAAAATTCACCACTTCTTTGTGCGTAGGATCATAACAAGCCCCGCAGCTACTCTGCTACCTTGGGCCTCATTATGGCCGGCAATCGATATTTTGTTTTCCCCTCCGATGACCCAAGCGAAGATAATTGGCTTAAATTTTTATCTTTGGTCAGCAAAGAAAACCATTCTAAAACTGTGATTGCTGCACCGCTAATTGAGAAGTACGGAGGTAAAAAAATATCGCTCGAAAAAGACGATATTCTGTTCCGCGAAGGGGATCAGGCACTTAATTACTATGAATTGATTTCCGGATCACTGAAAATGGTGACCTACAGCGAAGAGGGCGATGAGTTTATCCAGGGGATTTTTAATTCGGGAGAGAGCTTTGGCGAACCTCCTCTATTTGGTGGATTTAATTATCCAAGCGCAGCCATTTCATTAGGCGATTCTGAAGTATGGAAACTTCCGCGCGATAATTTTTTCAAACTGCTGAAAGAAAATTTTGAAGTACATCTTGCCCTGGACCGCGTTCTGTGCGATCGGCTTCGTTATAAAAACATGGTGTTGTCTGAAATTTCCTTCTACGAACCTGAGCATCGTATTCTAAGCCTTATCAAATACCTCAAAGAAAAGTCAGACAATGGCAATGAGAAATTTGTCGTTCCCTTTACCCGCCAGCAAATTGCCGACATGAGCGGCCTCCGTGTAGAAACGGTGATACGCACCGTGAAGGCGATGGAGGAAAAAGGCAAGCTCCAGATCGTAGATCACAAAATCCTGTTCTAAGGATTAGAATACCTTTAAAATCCTGATAAAAATCAGTTTTTTCTTATGACTTGACGCATAATTTGGAGTATGTTGTTGCTGATACCTTGCGTGCATAAAAATCAAAAAAACTATGATCACGCGAATACTTTTAATTGTCTTAGTTGCTTCTCTCTACGCCTGCGCGCCAGATAAGCCAAAAACCAATGAAGAATATCCTAACCAGGAACCAAAAACTTCTGCACCTGAAGCAGTTCTTACTGATCCCACCAAAGGAATTGGTGCTATCAAATCGGTTACACTTAACACACCCATTGAGCAAGACCGCGTAAAAAGAGGTCAGGCTATCTACGAAATGAAATGCCAGCCTTGTCACAAACTGGATGAAACAAGATTGGTTGGTCCAGGCTGGAAGGATGTCACACATCGAAGAAACCCAGAGTGGATCATGAAACTGGTGCTGAA
>CAZNCO010000796.1:0-2193 GCA_964571345.1 uncultured Ohtaekwangia sp. | reverse complement strand
CTTCAAAACACAGCCTATCGTTACCGGCAAAATCATGATGGTAGGCAACAGCATTACCGAAGGTGGCGACTGGAGGAAATTACTAAACGACACCTCCGTAATTAACCGCGGCATTTCGGGCGATGTAACTTTTGGTGTGCTCAACCGCATTAAGGATATCACTGACCGTAAACCTTCAAAGTTGTTCCTGTTGATCGGCATCAATGACTTGTCCAGAAACACGCCTGACGAAGTGATCATTGAAAATATTTTCAGTATCGTCAGGAAGATTCAATTGGCTTCTCCAAACACAAAGATTTTTGTGCAAAGCATTCTACCCCTGAATGAGTCATTTAAAAATTTTCCTCCCGCTTTTCGCGGAAAGATGGAACACGTGACGACCATCAATGAACAGGTTCAAAAGTATGCTAACAAACTAAAGTTTACTTATATTGATCTTCATTCTCAATTTTTAGATAAAGAAGGCAAAATGGAAGCTGCTCTTTCAAATGACGGCCTTCACCTCACACCTGCGGGCTACACTCGTTGGGTAGAAATTTTGAAGAAAGAAAAACTCTTATAAGAACTTCGACAATGAAATCCTCCTGTCTATTTTTCATCGCGCTTTCAATAGCACATGTTTCTTTTTCACAATTCAAAAATATCAAACTGGCAGAAGAAAAATCAGGAACCTATCCGCCAGTAGAACCTTCCATTGCAATCAATAAAAAAAATCCGAAGAACATAGTTGCTGGAATTGTTCTGGATCGTGCCGTTTACACCAACGATGGTGGAACCACCTGGAATGAAACGCAACTAAAGTCTCCTTTCGGTGTATATGGTGACCCCGCACTGATCAGCGACCACAAAGGCCATATTTATTACTTTCATTTGTCGGACCCTAATGGAAAAGGCGACTCTGATGAAGGCTGGCTCGATCGAATCGTATGTCAAGAATCGTCAGACGGTGGCGCCACCTGGAACGAAGGCGCATCCATCGGAAACAACCCACCAGCGGATCAAGACAAAGCCTGGCCAGCGGTACATCCAGCAAGAAAATTCATGGTTGTCACCTGGACTCAATTTGACAAATACGGAAGCAAAGACCCGGCATGTCAATCCAATATTTTTATAAGTAAATCAAATGGTGGAGACAAGTGGTCGAAGCCCGTACAACTAAATCAAAATCCTGGCGACTGTATCGATGACGATAATACTGCTGAAGGGGCTGTACCTGCCATCGGCAGCGATGGAAAAATTTACGTGACATGGGCCAATCATGGAAATATTTATTTCGATCGTTCCTATGATGAAGGTGAGCGATGGCTGCGTGATGATTTACTAATCGGAAAGCAAGAAGCCGGATGGATGCAGGATGTTCCAGGTATTCAAAGAAGTGTAGGGTTGCCCACGCTTGCCATTGATACCAGCCCAAGCCGGTTCAAAGGGAGTTTATACCTGGTGTATGCGGATCAGAAAACAAAAGACGACACGGATATCTGGATGATTCGCTCAACGGATCGTGGTGATTATTGGACAAAGCCCATGCGCATCAACAAAGACGAAGGTCATAGTCACCAGTTTTTCCCTTGGATTGCTGTGGATGACGTGAATGGAAATGTCTATATCGTTTATTACGACCGGAGAAATTATGACGACTTGCAAACGGACGTTTACCTCTCCTATTCAACAGACGGTGGTAATAATTTTAAAGAAGTAAAAATCAGCGAAACCCCTTTTACTCCAACAAGTGAAAAATTCTTTGGCGACTACACGAACATTTCGGCTCATGACGGAGTCATTGCACCCATTTGGACACGTATGGACGAAGGAAAAACTAGTGTTTGGACTTGCATCATCAAAGCAAGTGATCTTGAAAAGATTAAATAGCTTAACATTCTTTTGAATCAACATCGCAGGCCTCACCGGCAGCAATATTTTCCTGACCTATTTCACGGAAAGCTTGCATGAATGCATCTGCAGGCTGTGCACCACTCACTCCATACTTGTTATTGATGATATAAAAAGGGACACCGGAAATCCCACGTTGATAATTCATTTGTTCCTCCATTTGCACTTCCGCACTCAGCCCTGAGCTGTTTAAAAGGGAAGCACTTTTTTTCTAATCAAACCCACCTCCTTTGCCATTTGTAAAAGGTTTCTGTTTTTTATTAGGGTAATTTCTTTCCCTTTATAAACTTCTCCAAGCCAACG
>CAZNCO010000795.1:0-2194 GCA_964571345.1 uncultured Ohtaekwangia sp. | reverse complement strand
TAAATCGTTGGTAACTTTTTTCTCACCCCTATGTCAAATAAGCCACAGAACAAAAATTTTTTATATTCGCTGCAGGGCTTCAACAATGGGCGGCTCTAATGGTGCGCTGCAAGCTTTACCCACATGGCTTACCATTTCCTGCGAAGTCTCCTGCACTATACATTGCCATTGAGTGTAAGAAAAGTCATTGTTGTAAGCTGCACTATGCACTCAAAAAACAAACTCACTGGGTTGGTAGGTATTTAAAATGACCTAAATGCAAGTGAAAATTGAAATACGAACAACCTCCTTATACCCAACTTCACTACCTCGAAATAAATTCAATTAATAAATGACCTAACTACCGCTCCTATTGATGCCGATATTAAAGCGCCGATGACCATCCAAACCCAAGATTTAGGTCTCATCCTTTTAACTATTAATTCCAAACCCACTTCGTCTATATTCCATGCAACTGTTGGATCCACTTGCAATTTCACTATCTGCTCAGACCTTTTCCTATCAATCCAATCTGTTATTGGATACGGTCCGACTCTAGAGACACCATATGCCTCACCTCTCTCTGTTGATTTCACCAGGTATATTATATCTATTGGTTCTCCATTTACAAAGACGCATCCTCTTTTCCTATATCCTCTTTCATCACCCTCTTTTGTGGAATGCAATTCTCCTTGTGCTCTAATAGTCGTTATTTTCAAGTAGGCGCCGCTTAATGATCCAAGTACCTTTTGATTAGTTTTAAAAGTCCACTCAGCCCATCCTCCTTTCCATTCATCAATGTTATGACTGTTAGGGTTCACCCCAAGAATTATTGTAGATGGACCATACCATTCATTTCTTTCTTTAAGTGCATCTAATTTTTTAGAGCTATAATGACCTCCCGCCTTAGAAAAATCTATACCTTTTTGGGGCGGCGGGCTTTCATTTTCTAATTTTACTTCGCGAAATATATCGAGATTCATGGTTTTTGACACATACGCTGAGCTAAAATATAGCTCTATTGATAGAATTTTCATTACTATATACACCCATTCTCATTACCATTCTTCTATAAAAGCCGGATGATGTTTCGCATATGACTCCTGCGCTTCCTCGTAGCTCACCTTCTTGTAATACCTGGCTTTTGTCTCCTTGCTGTGCCCCGCAGCCTTCGCTGAGACATCAGGATCACCGCCGTTCAGGCATGATGCCTTTCGCCAGCCTCCCTCAAAGCCATTAAAGTTACAAGGCGGTATTCCTTGCCGCTAGGCTTTATCGACTGGAGCTTCTGGATGTTCAGAAGCCTTGCCTATTAATCTATCTCTTTCTCAAAATGCCTCAGTGTAAGCCTTTTGCCAGTTCTCTCGTTAATGAAGATATGACACTTCTTTCTGTTGTCTACATATGCCTGAAATCTCGTTTGTCGGAATCGCTTCGACCTTCATATGGATATGTGAATCACCGTCATGCCCAATTTTTACTTCATCTGCATCCGGTACATATTCTTGCCATTCCACATTCCACTCCTTCAAATTACTTGAAAGCCAAATTTTTTGCACGCCTCTGCTTTTCTATTTTTTCTTCCGACTATCTATTCCGACTATCTAATTTCTGGTTGCAGCCGTCTTATCTTTTACCACCCAAACATCTTTCAGCATTCAGCACTAATATTACGGCATGCGAGCGCACATCCATATTCTCTTTGCCACCGCCTTTGTTTTACTCTTTAACCTCATGGCGGAAATGAACCTTGAGGTCGCTCTTATACTCGCAGCCATATTTTCCCTGCTCCCGGACATTGACGAGCCCAACAGCATCGCCGGCAGGCTGTTTGCACCAGCTTCAAAGCGGCTCTATGCTAAGTACGGTCACAGAACAGTAACGCATTCTTTAGCTTCGTGGCTCCTCGTCAGCCTGCCTTTCTTCGTTTCCCTTGCTTTCGTGCCTCAGGCTGCCTATTACCTGTGGGGCGTTGCGCTTGGCTATTTGAGCCATATCTTTGCAGACCTTCTCACAGTTTCAGGCATCCCTCTTGCATACCCGTGGAGCGAGAAGAAGTTCGTAGCCCTTGGGGGCATTGTTGATACAGGTAAGAATAGCCACACGATAATAACAACAGTCTTCATCTCAGCCGCAGTACTTCTCTTATTCCAGTTCTCACAGAGCGGATGGCTTCACTCAAGCTACGGCGATGTCAAAGAGTTCTGGAACCTGA
>CAZNCO010000794.1:0-2195 GCA_964571345.1 uncultured Ohtaekwangia sp. | reverse complement strand
GATTAATGACGGTAAATAATGGGAATTCTGCGGGGAGAATCTTAAATAGATCTTGGGAGAGTTGGTAGGTCCTGTTTAAACAGGAGATGATTTTAATTCGATCAATAAATGTAAATGTTACACTTAACGTAAAATTTTAAGCGTATATTTGAATTCAAACGACAGCGATCAATGGCAAGCGAATCTTACGTTATTGGAGTTGACTATGGAACAGATTCGGTTCGGTCAATTATTGTAAATGCGCGCAACGGACATGAAGTTGCTTCTTCTGTATTTTTTTATCCGCGGTGGAAAGAAGGATTATTTTGCAATCCGGCTCGAAATCAATTCAGACAACACCCGCTTGATTACATTGAAGGTCTTGAAACCACAATCAAAAAATGCCTTCAAAATGCAGGTGATAACGTTCGCAAAAACATCAAAGGTATCAGCGTGGATACAACTGGTTCAACACCAGTAGCTGTTGACAAAACCGGAACGCCTTTGGCCCTTCTACCGGCATTTGAAAAAAATCCAAATGCCATGTTTGTGTTGTGGAAAGATCACACTTCTGTGCGCGAAGCGGCAGAAATAAATCAACATGCAGAGAAATTTGAAACTAACTATCTTCAATTTGTAGGTGGCATTTATTCTTCCGAATGGTTTTGGGCAAAACTATTGCACATTCTTCGTGAAGACCAGGCCGTGAGAAGTGCGTGCCAATCATGGGTTGAACATTGCGATTGGATTCCTTACCTGTTGACCGGTGGCAATGACGTAAATCACTTGAAGCGCGGAGTTTGCTCTGCAGGCCATAAAGCACTTTGGGCGGGAGAGTTCAATGGTTTACCCCCGGATGATTTTTTCGCATCACTTGATCCTTTGCTGAAAGGTTTTACCAAGAAATTATTCACTGAGACTTACACTTCTGATCAGGCCGCAGGTCAGATTAGCGTGGAGTGGGCTCAGCGGTTGGGTTTGCCTTCCGATGTTGTAATTGGTGTCGGTGCGTTTGATTGTCATATGGGTGCTGTTGGTGGTCAGATAGAGCCTTATTATCTCAGCAAAGTAATGGGAACATCTACGTGCGATATGATGGTGGCACCCGCTGAAGAGATAGAAGGTAAGCTTGTCAAAGGAATTTGTGGCCAGGTTCATGGTTCTATAATTCCTGGAATGATTGGCCTCGAAGCTGGCCAGTCCGCATTTGGCGACACCTATGCGTGGTTTAAGAATTTATTGGCTTGGCCCACTCAAAACCTTTTGCAGACATCATCCTTAATTACCTCAGATATTGCTGAAAAATTGAAGAATGAAATTTCGGATAAGATCATTTTAGAATTAAGTAAGGAGGCTGCGAAACTTCCTTTAGACGAAGATGACGAACTTGCAGTGGATTGGCTTAACGGTCGCAGAACTCCTGATGCCGATCAGCTTTTGAAAGGAGCGATGACAGGCTTAAGTCTGGGAAGTGATGCTCCGCGTTTGTTCAAAGCTTGGGTGGAAGCAACTTGTTTTGGCGCCAAGGCAATTGTAGATCGTTTCAATGACGAAGGTGTTGCGGTGAAAGGGCTTATTGGCTTGGGTGGTGTAGCCCGAAAATCTCCTTACATCATGCAAGTAATGGCCAATGTGATGAACATGCCCATCAAGATTCACAAATCAGAACAGACTTGCGCTCTGGGGGCAGCTATGTTTGCGGCTACCGTTTGTGGCATTCATTCAAATGTAACGGATGCGATGAACGCGATGGGCCATGGATTTGATCTTCACTATACTCCTGATCCATCCGTTGTGGAACTTTATCAGAAGAGATACGAGAAGTTTAAAAAGTTTGGCAACGCAGTTGAAATGCTGTTTGATCGCAGCAACGTGGAAGAGTTGGAAATTCAAAATTGACTGTTTGATGCAAGAGACTATGTATAATTCGATACGCGAAGCAGCTTACGAAGCCAACATGCAATTGCCAAAACTAGGCCTTGTATTGTTTACGTTTGGTAACGTTAGTGCTGCTGATCATCAACTTGGAGTATTTGCAATCAAACCGAGTGGCGTGCCATATGAAGACCTATCACCCGAAAAAATGGTGATCGTTGATTTTGATGGTAAGACTGTTGAAGGAAAATTACGCCCGTCCTCTGACACCAAAACGCACGCGGTGCTTTATAAGCATTGGCCTAAGATCGGAGGCATTGTCCACACGCACTCTACATATG
>CAZNCO010000793.1:0-2211 GCA_964571345.1 uncultured Ohtaekwangia sp. | reverse complement strand
CATCGCTCCGGCGCGCCGTCCTTGTTGGGGATGCGGGCTTGGACTGCGCGGATGGCGGGCGCGCGTATTGGCGCATGTACGATAGACTATTGGGGTTGAGAGCGCATTTTCGAGGAAAATGTTGCACATTAGGATAACTACTATTATGAATTTGGATAGGCTTAGAATCAATCAGGATGCCGAAAGGAGTAAATCTCTTTATGAAAATCTGTAATTATATTTATTACGTGTCTACAATAATCCGCATTTTTGAATATGATTTTGTTGCCTTCTATAGATATTTCCGAGGGGCGTTTTTCAATATACTCTCGGATTTTATCTTTGTCATCTAAAATGCCGTCTTTATGAACTATAAGATTCCTTATTTTCCTAATATTTTGTATCTCTTCCCAAGTTTTGTTATCCGAAAAATCAATGCCTGCAACTTTATTAAGATATTTCTTGGCTTGTTCTATACCATTTCCTTTTAAATCTTTTACATCAAGAGGCAGTGACTTTGCATTCTTTTGAATCTCGCATATTATGAATAGTTCTTTTTCGAGGTAAGAATAGCAGGTAATTATAATAGATTTTCTTAGGATATTTGGATATTCTTTTGCAAGAATCTGGTGCGTATCATACAAATAATCCTCTAACTGACCCAAAAAAGGGTCATCTTGATTTTTTTGGATTTCATTCTTGAGACCTTTAAGAAATTCATCTGAATACTGTTGCAGGTAGTTCTCAAAAATATCATAATATCTGCTGAATTCAAATAAATTAGCGTCAACTTCAACTGTTTCTTCAAATACCATAGCGCCTCGCATTAATGTTTTTCCTGATTACCAATGTAGTATAATTTACCATATAAATTCTTGTGAAGCAAATTGTTGCAACTTTTCTGACAATCCATTACAACTAATCATAGCTTATTATGGTTGTATATAAATTATTTTTAATATCTCTGCTATTTTCATAACCGATAAAAATCTATAAGACTTATTTGAAGTTATTTTTAGGTCAATCCTGTATGATATATTGTGTATAGAACATAATTACCAACATGGGTTTAAAGTGTTGCACATTAACATAACCACAAACACGAATTGAACTTCAATTTATGTTGGTGAATAAAAACCAAATTATGAACATGCATAAAGGTAACTCCAATCGAAAATAACTTCGTAAGCCAAAACCCCATCCCTCACCCCTTATACTCCCCGCCCACAACCTCCCTGATCCTCTCCGCAGTCTTCGGACCAACAAGCTCCACCTTCATCAATTCCTCGCGCGATGCTGTCATCACCCTCTCCACGCTCCCGAAATGCTTTAGCAAATTCCTCGCCACCACAGGACCGATTTCCGAAATTGCAGACACAAGGTATTCCTGCTGCTCCTTTAAAGTAGATGCTGTTTTCTTCCCGTGCAGGTTTATCTCCCTCTTTGAATCAATCTGCTCCCTCTTTGCAATAATGCTGATAAGCGCAGCAGTATCATTCTCGTCCTTGCTGAAAATTATTGGCATCCCGAAATCTACGGTAATAGAAGCAAGCACGCCTCTTATAGAATTCGGGTGCACCTGCCTTGCCGTATAAAGCCCTTCGCCCTCAATAATCAAAAGCGGGCGCTCGTAAGCGCGCTTCAGGTCTGATATCTGTGCGAACAAATCCCTGCCGTCAAGGAATGTGCTCAGGAAATCCTCTGCAGTCTTTCTCTCGATTCCAACGCGGTCGCTCACCACGTAATCTCCTACCTCAAGCGTTGCCAGTGCAACATCCATGCCAAGTTTTTCCAATGCCTGCGCCACCTGCGAGCGAATCTCCCTCTGGTCAACGAAAACCCTGACGTTTTGGGACTTCTCCTGCGTTTTCGAAAACTCGGATAAATTCTTCTGCCCGCGTATCTGGGCTTCAAGAGCAGGCTTTTCCTTTGGAAGAGCAAGCTCAAAATCAAGATTCTGAATTGTTTTGAACATGCTTCTCTCTTTCCGACTGCTGCTCCAGTAGTATGCCTCGTCCTTCGAGCCTCTGGACATGAGAATGACAATCCTTCCAGCATGTCTTCTTCCAGTTCTTCCTTTCCTCTGGATGCTCCTTATTTCAGAAGGCACGGGCTCAAAAAACACAACCAGATCCGTGGAAGGAATGTCAAGCCCCTCCTCGGCAACAGAAGTGGCAACGAGGGTGTTGTACTCGCCGTCTTTAAATTTCTGGATAATCTCAACCTGCTGCT
>CAZNCO010000792.1:0-2212 GCA_964571345.1 uncultured Ohtaekwangia sp. | reverse complement strand
GGCTATGGAAGCCTGATTGATGAACAATCAAAAAAGAGAACGGATCCCACAGCGCAGGAAAGTTTTCCAGTCTTAATCAAAGGGTACAAACGAAGTTGGTCTGTTCATGGCAATTTACCAGGATTCAATGCAACGTTCTTATCTATCATCAAAGATAATCGCTCTTCTTTTAATGGTGTCATATATAGGCTAAGTCAACCTGAAAATATTCAGCAGTACGATAAAAGAGAAACAACTTATTGTAGGGAAGCACTAAACGCTGATCAATTAAAGATATACTCCGGCACCCTACCTGATCAAAAACAAATTTGGATTTATAGCACTGCTCAACACTCGAATGAGTACCCCACTCATGATATTCCCATTATCCAATCTTATGTTGATATATTTATACGCGGATGCATTCAAATCGAACAAAAATTTAAAATAGATGGCTTTGCCAAGAACTGTATTAACAGTACAGCGCAATGGTCTACCCATTGGGAGAATGATCGAATATTTCCAAGACGACCTTCGTTCTATGAACCTTTTGCGCCTCAGATTGATGCTTTGCTTAAAGAAGTGTTACCTGAAACGTTTGCGAAAATAAAATAAATCAGGTTAATTTACCCATCATTTTTTATCTCATCATGGTTAAATTGGTGCTAAGTTGGCTCACTATCGCAAGATCCAACTTAACCCTGATGATGCCTTGTCATCACATCCGATCTTCACTGACTTATCCACAGAAATTGTGAATAAAATTAATTTCTTCGATGTTGATCTAGCCACAAATCCAAATCATCTTTTAAATACCGTATGGAACGACCGATTTTGATATATTTTGGACTAGGGGTACGGTTTGCCAAGACTCCATTGACTCGATCCTGAGAAAGAAAAGAACGACTCATGCAAATATAATTTGCCGCTTCAGCTTCTTTATAAACTTTTTTATCCACTGGAATTTCCTCCGTATTTAAATTGACTGAGATATCACAAAACACATGATATACCATCAAAATGTATCAATCAATAATAAATACGTATTTACGTATAATATTTTAAGATAACCGCTTGGACATGAAAAATTCTTCTCTCAGCCGAAAACTTATTTCCAAAACGACGAATACCGTCTTCGCGCATCTTCGGAGCAAATTCAGTAAAATACTTCTCCAAAGCATCTCGACTTTCTAGCTGATACTGGACAGTTAATTTTTCCTGAGCAGCATTACACTCCTGTTCAGGCTTAAAAAAACTGGCTTGCAAGAACCCTGGAAATTGAAGCATTTTTTGCACATGCTCCTTTAACCAAACTAGATATTCAGCATAAATTTCCTCATCAATACAGAGGTTCACTTCGTATATAACCATCATGTTTCCCAGCTGGACGAATGACGAGTAAAGTTAACGCAGCGCAAATACTGATTGCAATCCCTGGATTAACGTAATCTTCATTGGTCAATATCAAATAAGGCATCAGCCCACCAAATATTGTCAAACTCATTTTATATCAATGGGGTCAGACTCCATTGATACAACAATGGCTTGATTTCTAGCCTCAAAAAAAAATCAATCGAGTCTGACCCCATTGATCCTATTAAAAGCAGTATGAATTTCTTTTGCTGTTTCGCCTTCATAACTGATAAGTGAATTAATAAACTCAAGCTTTCCATAAAAAATTAAATCATCAGCATCAAAATTTACTGAACCATAATAGCCTTTATAATTCATCATATTTTTCATAAAAGCCCCTCTTTCTTTAATTGTTCTGTAATCTGCTTTATTTGATATGACTTAAGTTCTGGGCGAGGATGTCTTTGTAAGGCCGCTTGCGGTCTAATTCTGTATCGCAGAAGGCCACTGGATTGCTTCAGCACTGCGTGCTTCGCAAAGACGAAACTGCGTAACATGAGTAAATCAATCGACTCTGCCCCCATTGATCTTCTGATGGTAGAAAAAATGCTGATAAAAAGCTTCGGCTTCGAGATAGATGGCGCAGAAACCGGTCATAAAGCGATGGAATTCGTTATGAAAAATCATGACCTCTACGGCTTGATTCTTTTGGATATAGGGCTGCCAGATCTCAGTGGTAAAGAAGTGTGTGAGAAAATTCGAGTCTATGAAAAAGACGGTAACCTGGCGCACATTCCTATCATTGCCGTGACGGGAAATAACGACCCCACAGAACATCAACTTTGTCTTGACGCCGGTATGGATGAAATCGTTGTAAAAC
>CAZNCO010000791.1:0-2214 GCA_964571345.1 uncultured Ohtaekwangia sp. | reverse complement strand
CCCATGCGTTGATTACTTCCGTAAGTTCTTCTTTATTTTCTTCGTATGCCTGAAAAGTGAGATCGTAATTTTTCTTGAGCATAGGTAGAATTCGTTTTTCATAACTCTCCAATTGTTTTTGTGTCGAAGTAATTTCTACCGCGGTGTTGCTGAGTTTTTGTTGTAACTCGTTTATCACCGATTCCTTTTCGCGCTTTATCGATTCAATTTCTTTTTCGATACCCAGGCTATTTGCTTTATACGACTTGGCCGCCCAGGGCGCAATCGGAAGACTTACCATTCCTTGCAGCATAAATTGATTGGGCATTGCGCCAAGCGGCACCATGTGACTGAAGCTTAAGCTGAAATCTGGTTTGGCTTGTGCAAGCTCTGTCAGTTGATTGAACTTCAACGATTCGATGGTTTTATCGATTTTGCGGATTATACTTTGATCGGAAGCAGCGCCATCTGCCACGAGATCATCGCGTAGGAAATTAAAGGCGGTGTCAACCGCGAATGTATAAGAGTTCGAAACGTTCATTAGCCGGTTCAAGGAAATAGTTTTCTGCTGGATCTGTGTTTCATTCACGGTCAATTGGTTTTGAATTTCGCCTATGCGTGCTTCTGTCTTATAAATTGTTCCCAATTTTTCCTGATTGAGTGGGTAACGAAGCTTGGCTATTTTCAAGGCGAGCATGGCGCTCTCTTCGCTTTCTCTTAGCGTTTTTATTTTTCTTTCCAAGGCTACGCGTTGAGCATAATTCAATCTCGCCTCTGCCCGAAGTTCGTTAAATGTTATTTTCTCATTGGCTTCTTCAATCCCACTTTGTGAAGACAGATATTTCTGTGAGGCATTCAACTTTGCAGGATTTGTAAATTTCTGTTGAACACTAAGCATGAATTGCCCTTTGTTCATCGGGTCAACTTTTTCTCCCGGATAAGGAGTCATCCAAAAGCCACCACCTACTTCCGGTGCCATCAACGACTTTGCACCCGAAGCATAGGTTTGAAATGCTTCTGATTTTTGCCGAAAGGATTTTAACATCGGATGGTTGTGTTCAATTCTTTTCAAGACTGAATCAATTGGCAGAACTTGTGTTTGACCAAACACGGTAAATGGAAATATGAGTAAGATCAAAATCATTCTATAATTCATAAATGCATTTAACCACAGAGTACACCGAGAGCCACCGTGTTCCCTGTGAACGCTGTGGTTTTGTATTCCCAGCGCCTTTGCGTCTTTGCGCGAAACAATATCAGTGAGCACCTTCATGTATTTCCAGTTTTCCGAATTTCTTAAGCTCATATTCTTTTGTTAATAAGAAGATCAAAGGAGTAACTAATAATATATGCGTAGCCGAAGTAAGCACACCACCAATCATCGGAAGTACAATAGGCTTCATTACATCGCTGCCTACTCCGGTTGACCACAGCACGGGTACCAAGCCAAAAAGCGAGACAGCAACTGTCATTAATTTTGGCCGCAATCTTTTCGCGGCTCCGGCAATCACTGATTCAAGCAAATCTTTTCGAGAGATCGTGTCACTTGAATTTCCTTTTTCCTTCGCGAGTTGTGCCATGGCATCGTTGAGGTAAATCACCATCACAATTCCCGTCTCTACGGCAATGCCAAACAGTGCGATAAAACCAACGGCCACGGCCACCGACAGGTTCACGTTATAAAAATAAATCATGTAGGCCCCACCAATTAGCGCAAATGGTACAGTGATCAAACTTAAAAATGCTTCTCGTAAAGACTTGAAGGCAAGATACAGCGCGATAAAGATTACGAAGATGGCCACTGGAACCACGATCATTAACAATTGCTTGCCGTGAATAAGATTTTCATATTGACCACTCCACTCCAGGAAATAGCCGGGCGGAAGTTTTAGTTCTGAATTTATTTTTTTGATTGCATCTTCTACGGTAGTTCCTAAATCGCGATCGCGCACGTTGAACAAAACGGCTCCGCGAAGAATACCGTTATCAGATGAAATCATGGGCGGACCATTTTCAAATCTGATATCCGCTACTGCAGAGAGCGCAATGTTTCCTGTTTCTGTTTGAATGGGAATGCGTTTCAAGCGCTCAAGACTATTTCGATAATCTTCTGCAAGCCGAACGTTGATGGCAAATCTTTTACGTCCTTCAAATGTGTTGGAAATGACAGATCCACCAATAGCCGTTTCAACAACTGTGTTCACATCTTCTACTTTCAATCCAAAGCGGCCAAGC
>CAZNCO010000790.1:0-2220 GCA_964571345.1 uncultured Ohtaekwangia sp. | reverse complement strand
ATGCTTATGACAACAAAGTGCCTCTTACGTATTCGACTGATGCTGATTATTATGTTCCTGGAAAGACGCGTGGAGAAGTTGCTATCGAATTCATTGAAACCTGGAAGGCTGCTAAAATTCCGAATGCAGATATTATCCGCGCCATGACGATCAACGGTTACAAGGTGAGTGAAACCGAACAAACACGAGGACCCATCAAAGCTGGCCTCGCTGCCGATTTGATTGCTGTTCCTGGAAACCCGTTAGAACAAATCGATGCGCTGCGCGATGTGAAGTTTGTGATGAAAGACGGTGAAGTATTCAAACAAAACGGAGTGATGACACCCGAGAAGTTTTTACACGGTGGCCCTGTGAATGGGTATAACATCCGTTGATTTTATTTCTTAAAATAAAAAGGGTCCGAGATTTTTCGGACCCTTTTTTTATGGAGAATGCTTTTCTATTTTTTGTCCAAATCGGGCAATACAAAATTATCCAATGGACTTGGCAATTTCATCATTGCTTCTATGTCCTTTACCGTGCGTGGCCCTGATGCGGAAAGGTGTTCGTAACCATCTTTCGTAATCAGGTAGTCATCTTCAATGCGTACGGCAATTCCCCACCATTTTTTGTCACAATTCGAATTGTCTGGAATATAAATACCTGGCTCGATAGTGATCACCATATTCTCTTCAAGTTTTTCGTATGGCCCGCGGTCGTGCACATCCAGGCCAATATGATGGCAGCACCCGTGTGGGTAATACATGTGCTTATCGGTTTCATTCTGAATGATGCCCAGCTCTTTCAAGCCTTTATTGATGGTAACGCGGGTTGCTTTCGTCAGTTCGCCAAACGGAGTGCCCGGCTTGCACACTTTCATCGCCTCTTCTTGCGCTTTCAACACCAATTCATACATCTGTTTTTGTTCAGGTGAGAATTTTCCATTTACCGGAATCGTGCGGGTAATGTCAGCCGTATAGCCGTGAAACTCCGCGCCCAGGTCCATCAGGATCAATTCTTTGTTGGAAATGTTTGGTTTATAATTATCAATATAGTGAAGGATACAGCCATTGTGCCCGGCACCTACAATGGATGGATACCCCAAATCTTCTGCCTGGTATTTTTTGAAGACATACTCATGAATACCCTGAATCTCGCGCTCACTCATGCCCGGTTTCATTGCCTTCATAACTTCCGCCTGGCCTGCGCAAGAAATTTTCACAGCCTTGCGGATCATCTCCAGTTCTTCTTTTGTTTTAATGCCACGAAGCCCATCCATAATTTTATCAAGCGATTTGGCATCGAGGTTATTTTTTACAGGCTCTACGGCTAACGTTTTATTGCTTTTGTCTGGATAATTTGTCTTAGCCTTGAATTGAGCAATCAGATCATACATGTCAGACGAATCGCGTTCGTTATCACGCACATCGTTGGCAAAATCAAAAAAGAGGACAGAGGAAAACTTGGAGAAATCCAGACTGTATCTTTTAAATTCAGAATTGTTAAACGCTTGTTCAATGCCAAGTAGATCTTTCACACCGGCAGATCCCAACCTGCGACCGGTCCACATCTCCGCGCGCTCGTTGCGAGGTTGAGCAAAAAGGATTTCGTCATACTGTGCACCGTTGCTGGCCGTTTGTTTTTCTTTGAACACCAGCAGTAATGCGTTGGGTTCTTTGTATCCCGTAAGGTAAAAGAAATCAGGATCCTGATGATATACATAGTCTACGTCATTGGCCCGATTGCGCACGGGGTTCGCAAAAAATACAGCTACCGAATTAGCAGGTAACTTTTCACGTAGCTTCTCTCTGCGTTCTTTGTAAAATACTTTCGTAAGAAAGTCATTCGGCAAGTCACTTGCATCTTGCGCGATAAGCAGCCCAAAAGATGTTGACAAAAGAATGACCAGGCAAAACTTTTTCATGGGTATGGATATTAAGATATGATGTTGGTTTTTAAGGTTGCTAATGTAAAAAAACAAACACAGACTTGGTAAGATAATTATTTCCACAGCAAGGAAATTCAGTATCCGTTTCAGAACTTGCGCACATGGAGTACAAAATTGACGGGTTCGCGATTTTTATTTTCCTGGGAATCGTACAGGCTTTGTTTTTGCTGTTGTTTTTCTTTTCAAAGGAGAACCGGAAAATAGAAGCTAATGTATTCGAAGGGTTAATGGTACTGAGCATGGCGGCCTGCACCTTTGAAATATTTTTGTGTTACACTGGCTACATTCAGGAT
>CAZNCO010000789.1:0-2220 GCA_964571345.1 uncultured Ohtaekwangia sp. | reverse complement strand
GTCACACGGTGTATCGATGGCCACTAGCCAGGAGGGGATAATACGCTCTGCCGATGGTGGTGAAAACTGGGATCTGGTGATCAGCGAAGGTGGAGTCGGTATCTCTGTAGAAGTAATCAAAGGCGGATTTGCCGCGATCACTTACAATACAGACTCGGAGACCAGAAGAATCCGAGCCTCTTATGACAGCTGCAAAAACTGGGAAGATATCGATGCAGGTCTTCCGGAGGATTCCTCTATTGCCTCTATTGTTCAGACGGGTGATTATTTCTTTTGCGGTCACCCCATGAGCATTTTATGATCATCAGACACGGGAAAAACCTGGACGCTATGACTCGCTTTCATCGGAGGCAAAGTGTTTCAACTTCCAGTGCATTGACTGGTGAAAATGCCTACAGATAGAAAGAGTTTGCGCAGCTAGGATAGCGAATATTCTTTGTTCACTTCAATATCCTCCAGTTTGACGGATATAAATTATTAAATCGATTGCCGAGCAGGTTGGCCCAGCCGAGTGCAATGGTATTGTAAGTGAATAGTGCGAAACCTTTTGTAGGTTGATCCAACGGAAAAACGTCTTTACGCAAGTAGGCTAATGCCTGATCTTTCGATAATTCAATGATAGAAAATGCATCGCGGTTGATTTCGTTTGAAAGTGCCCATGCATGTTCGGGCACCAGCTTGTCGTGCTTGAGTCGGGCTACTGCAGTTCCTTTTTGAATTACTTTCAATCTTTTGCTCAACAACTCCATTTCATCTTTCGCACTTTTCGGCAACGCAAGGATGAGATCGTCATGAATAATAAAATCTATCTCTTGTGAAGTTGTCCAGGTTCTTAGCGTTTCAACAACTTTCTTCGGAGCCCATTGAAACATGGGTTTGGTGCTGATAGAATATTCGTGCTGTTCTTCCAGTTTCCGGATCACCGAAATGAAAAAGCCTTCGCCTTTTACATGATGCGGAAAACACTGATAGCCGATGGATTTTCCTGTCGTAATTTCGGCTACGCCCCAATCCTCGTTAATGTCAAGACGAATGCATTCACCTGCTTTTTCATTCAGCAGATTCAGGATGTTGTTTTGATTCTCTTCCGGGTTATAGGTGCACGTGGAATAAATCAATACTCCGTTTTGTTTTAATGCCGGCCAAACCTGGTTCAAAATTCTGCGCTGCCGCAGTGAACATAGTTCTGCATTCTCCTCCGACCATTCTTGCATTGCTTCCGGATCTTTTCGAAACAATCCTTCTCCGGAGCACGGAGCATCTACCACGATCACATCAAAAAATCCTTCGAGTATTTCAAAGTCCTCCGGATCATTGTTGGTGACTACCACATTCATGTTTCCCCACTTCTCAATATTCTCCGACAGCACCGTAGCACGTGAGCGAATCACTTCGTTGGAGACCAGCAATGAAGTGCTATTGATCAGGCTTAACAGATGCGTTGACTTGCCTCCGGGTGCAGCACATAAATCAAGCGCCCGAATATTTTTTGTGAGATCAACCGATTTTTTGATGGCCTGCTCCAGAAACATCGAGCTTGCTTCTTGCACATAATACACTCCCCCATGAAAAACAGGGTCGTGTGTGAACGAAGGCCGCTCACCTAAGTAAAAACCGGTGTTGCACCATGGTACTGAGTCACCAGGCGTTGTTATATTTGATTTAAATGGATTGATGCGAATGCTGGTAGAGGACGGGATATGGTGTGCCTGCTGAAATTCTGACCACTCCATCTTGAGTTGTTGTTCCATTCGCTTTGCAAAAGCATCAGGAAATTGCAGGTCAGCCATTTAGTTTTTGATTGTTAAAATGAATCAGCGTGACCAGGTTATTGAGAGTCTCGTCAAATTTTTTCCTGCCGAGTACTTTCCTATATTCTTCCATTAATTCGGCAACGCTGTCTCTCGAACCGAGAATGAAATTCTTTCCTTTTGTGGTAAGCAAAAAGATTGTGCTGCGTTTATCGTCCGGATCCGTCTTGCTGGTGATATAGCCCAACTGCTGTAACTCTTTCACCACCTTGCTCATTGCTTGTTTGGTTACCTGGGCACGTTTGGCAAGGTCGTTATTGCTGGTGCCGTCCATGTCAATGTTCATGATCACCGGCATATACACCATTTTAAAACCTTTGAAACCTTTTTGCGCCAGGCGTTCGTTAGCCCACTGTTCAAATTGTTTGCGGAGGTGGCCAATTACTTTTCCCCAGCCACACCTTAATAT
>CAZNCO010000788.1:0-2235 GCA_964571345.1 uncultured Ohtaekwangia sp. | reverse complement strand
CCGTTGTGCCATTGTTACAAACTTGCTGATCTTCCTATTCAACTCTGTATTTATCCCCCTTCACGGTTATCTTTCCTTTGAATTCATCTTTAACTCCAGCGGATTCATTCGTAAGATTGGATGTAAGCTGTGCCTCAAATGAGGTAATGGCTTTGTATTTTTTGCCCATGGCTTCCAAAATTTCCAACGCTTTGGGGTCGTATTGAGCAAATGAAACCTGGGCTGTGATGATCGCGGCTATCGCCAAAACTAACTTTTTCATTTATAATTTAAGATTGACTATGTTTTTCTTTTAATGCACTCAATAATTGTTCCAAACTCATTTCGTCCTTGATCAGCACCTCACGGGCCTTACTTCCTTCGAATGCTCCCACAATTCCCGCTGCCTCCAGCTGATCTATCAATCGGCCTGCACGGTTATACCCGAGCTTTAGCTTGCGCTGAATGAGCGAAGTACTTCCCTGCTGGTGATGCACAATTAGCCGCGCAGCTTCTTCAAACATGGAATCGCGCTCAGAGAGATCAACCATGGCTGCGCCACCTTCATCTTCGCCTTCAAATTCAGGGAGCATGTATGCGGAATCGTATCCGCGCTGCGAACCAATAAAGTCAACGATGCGATCCAGCTCTGGTGTATCAACGAACGGACTTTGTAAACGAATAATTTCGGAACCAGCAGACAAAAGCATATCGCCTTGTCCAACCAACTGATCAGCGCCACCGGTATCAAGAATAGTGCGCGAGTCAATTTTTGATGTAACGCGGAAAGACAAACGCGCAGGGAAATTTGCTTTGATTACACCGGTAATCACGTTCACCGAAGGACGTTGTGTGGCAACTACCAAGTGAATTCCAATCGCACGCGCTAATTGGGCAAGACGAGCAATTGGAGTTTCAACTTCTTTTCCGGCTGTCATCATCAAATCAGCTAACTCATCAATCACCAGCACGATGTATGGAAGAAAGCGATGACCTTCTTTTGGATTCAGTTTACGCGAAACAAATTTCGCATTGTATTCACGAAGATTTTTGGCGCCCGCATCTTTCAGCATCTCGTAACGATTCTCCATCTCTATACAAAGCGAGTTCAAAGTATGAACTACTTTTTTAGTATCGGTGATGATCGCTTCTTCGCTGTTTGGAAGTTTCGCCAGATAGTGACGTTCTATCTTGCTGAACAAACTCATCTCCACTTTTTTCGGGTCAACCAAAACAAACTTCAATTGACTTGGATGGCGTTTATAGAGAAGGGAAGTAAGAATCACATTCAACCCAACGGACTTACCCTGACCTGTAGCTCCGGCCACCAGTAAGTGTGGCATCTTGGTAAGGTCAATTACAAACAATTCGTTTGAAATTGTTTTGCCAATGGCAACTGGTAACTCTTTATCGCTTTTTTGAAAAGGAGTGGAAGAGAGCACCGAGCGAATGCTAACCATCTCGCGGTTTTTGTTAGGCACTTCTATACCAATAGTGCCCTTGCCGGGAATGGGAGCAATAATACGAATCCCTAAGGCAGACAAACTCAACGCGATGTCGTCTTCCAGGTTTTTGATACGGGAAATTTTTATCCCAGCATCCGGCACAATTTCGTATAGCGTAACGGTGGGCCCGATGGTTGCCTTAATGCTACTGATGCCGATTTTAAAATTAGTGAGCGTGGCAAGAATTTTATCTTTGTTGGCATTCAGTTCCTCCTGTGTTACCTGCACCTTGCTCGCCTCGTATTCATTTAATAGTTCGAGCGGAGGAAATTTATAGTGACTGAGATCAAGAGTGGGATCATAAACTCCTTTTTCCTCAACCAACTGCTCGGCCAATATATCGGTGTCCGTTTTCTCTTCTACTACAAAATCGGGTTCTGTTTTCTTGATCGGTTGTTCAACTTCCAGTTTTAGTTCCTGTTTTGGTTTTTCAACTTTCGGTTCGCTCACTAAAACGATAGGCTCGTTTACGGCAGGCTTTTGAGCTGGCCAATTGTCGCGCTCATCAGTATACTCAGGCTCTGGTTTTTCTTCAGCTTCAACGGCCAAAGCATCATTACCCATTGGCTTGGGATCTTTGGGATGAAATGCATTGAAGGCGGTTACATTAAAGAAATTAATAATGAAGATGAAAAGTGCTATCACCAAGATTAAAAAGGTTCCCCATCCAAAAAGGCTATCAGAAATTTTTGCTAGTTCATATCCAAGTCCACCGCTAATGAATCCGATCGCTGTTACACCAGCAAGGCTG
>CAZNCO010000787.1:0-2240 GCA_964571345.1 uncultured Ohtaekwangia sp. | reverse complement strand
TGTCTCCTGAATGATGAAGCACAACATCGAGGAACACGCGCATATCCAAATCATGTGCCCTTGTCACCAATTCTTCCAAGTCTTCTTTCGTGCCGAATCTTTTATCGATGTCGAGATAATTCTGAATTGCGTAGCCGTGATAAGAGTCAATGTTATTTTCAAACAGAGGACTTAGCCAGATTGCCGTGCAACCAAGGCCTGCGATGTAATCAAGATGGTTGATGATGCCCCGAAGAGTTCCGCCACATGGATGCTTCAATTGTTCTGTAGTACCAAAACCTAATGAACCTTCACTTCGTGGAGAGCGTGTATAATTGTCGTGGAAGCGGTCAACCAGCAGGAAGTAAATAAATTCTTCACGCCACTCGCGGTGACAGTTTTTCCAATATTTTTTTCCACGCTTAGGCGCGAGATCAATTTCATCTATCGACCGTGGTGCTCCCATGCGTCAAGATTCTGAAAGTGATTTCTTAGCGTCTCTTAACATATTTTTCAGGCACCAGTTACAGTACCAGTCGGCAAACAGGAATGAGAGTAACTTGTATAAAAAGCCTTTGGGACGTTCGTAGCTGATAGACAACTCTGCCGAGGTTAATCCTTCTAAGGCAGATAATTTTAAATGCATGCTATACCATGAGTAAATAATAAGGTTGGGATCGCCAATCGTCTCCCAGATTTTCTCTTTTCCCAACTCCCATTTTGTTACAACTACTGTAAAGTCCATTTTGAATCCCATCGTTGCTCCCGTCCATCGATAGCTGGTGCCTAATCCTGTTTTGTTCTCTGTTAGGAATTCAAGGTTGAGTTTGCTGCCCATCATCATCATTGAAGATTTGCCCATGTGCATTCCGGTAACACCCAGATCATCAATGCTGCGAAAAACTTTTTCAGGTGTCGCTCTGTATTTTTCAATTCGCTTAACAGTTTTCATTGTTTTACCAGCTTTAAACCTTTCGTTATTTGAATTAGTACCAGAGAAAGAAAACTCGTGCCTATAATAATAGTCCAATCCTCCACGGACAATGCATAGACATCCAATGCTTTTCTCACAATCTCAATTTGATACGAGGCAAACAGGATAATGACACTCGCAATCGTGGAATACCAAACATATTTATTTCGAACAATTTCGTTGCGGAATACAGTTGAACCGGAGGCATTCATGTTAAAGACATGAAGCAATTGGGATCCTATCAAAGAGAAGAACAAAATGTTATTGCACAGTTCAGGGTTCCAGCTTTCTGTTTTATGCACCGTGTGATGACTGATAAAAACCGAACCGAGTGTAGTGAGTGTAATGATCACTGAATACACCATGATCGCTTTCCATCGGTTATAGTCGATGATCGGCTCCTCGGTATTTCGAGGCAACTGAGTCATGATCGAGGCACTGCCCGCGGTCACGCCTAATGCCAGGGCTGGCAACACGTCCGTGACTATATTAATGTAGAGAATTTGCAGCGGGAACAACTGAAAGTGAAGATTCAACACCGATGCAAGCGCGATCACGAAGAGTTCGCTAAGATTGCACGACAATAAGAAGATAACGAATTTCCTTATGTTATCGAAGATGATCCGGCCTTGCCTGATCGCAAGAACAATGGAAGAGAACGAATCGTCCTTCAAAACCATATCAGCCACTTCCTGTGCTACTTGAGTACCTCGAAGTCCCATCGCAATTCCTATATCCGATTTCTTTAAGGCAGGAGCATCATTCACCCCATCACCCGTCATGCCGACAATTTGTTTTCGATCCTGGAGCACGCTTACTAAGTCAAGTTTTTGTTTCGGGCTGACACGCGCGAAAATGGAAGTCGTGCTCCATCGTTCTTTCTCCTCATTTGAAAGCTTGAGATAGTCATTCATTTCGTTTCCCGTTATCACGTTGGTATCGTCCTTTTCCAACAGACCGATTTGCCGACCAATATTCTGAGCGGTGGTAGGATGATCACCTGTAATCATCACCACTTTGACACCTGCCGTTTTGCATTCGCGGATCGCAGCATAAACTTCAGGCCGTGGTGGATCAATCATACCGATCAAACCTACTAAGGTCAAGTTGGTTGCAAGGTTTTCATCTAAGGTCGCAGCTTTTTTATAAGCGATGGCAATTAACCACAAGCCCGACGTTGCTAGCTGTACTGCATTTTCAAGCCATTCTTTTTTCAGAACAGGCCTATACTACGCTTCACTACCACTGGATATAAGATTTCCAGCACGGTTAATTATTTATTTACATA
>CAZNCO010000786.1:0-2244 GCA_964571345.1 uncultured Ohtaekwangia sp. | reverse complement strand
CTATCTCACGTTGGTCAAAGCTGATTTGCTCAGGCACTATAATATACTTCTTTCAACTAAAGACGTAGTTACAGCTGATGACGTTAAGAACAGTTACAAAGGAGTTAAAGAAATCAAGAAAACTTTTCTTCAACTCTTCAGCCTCTTCAATCAAAAACTTTCAGAGCGTAAGGAAATTGATGACTTATCCGAAGGACGCTATAACCGATTTGTGATTCTTTATGGTAAGTGCGAAGGTTTTCTCAAATACAAATTCAAAAGATCGGACATTGTCTTGGACGAGTTGAAACTCAGTTTCGTTGTGGAGTTTGAACATTATCTCCGCACAGTTCAAAAGATCGGTCACAACACGGCAATGAAATATGCCAAAGATTTGAAACAGGTCATGAAGTACGGACTCAAATTAGAATACATCGTCTCAAATCCTTTTGAACAATTCCAGTGCACATACAAAAAAGTGAAGCGTCAATTTCTCGATCAGGAAGAACTGGATCTCCTCTATAAAAAGGAATTTGCAGTTCAGAGATTGGAGGAAGTGCGCGACTGCTACATTTTCAGTTGCTACACTGGTTATGCCTATTCAGATGCCGAGGCGCTCGGTCCAAATGATGTTGCAATCGGGATTGATGGCAATAAATGGATCATTCGGGATAGAAAGAAAACAGATACAACCGAAAATATTCCGTTGCTTCCTATTCCGTTGGAGATAATCGAGAAATACAAAAACCACCCATACTGTAAGGCAAATAACAGATTGCTGCCAATGAATAGTAATCAACGGTACAATGCGTACCTCAAAGAGATCGCAGACATTGCTGGTATTAAAAAGAAGCTAACTACTCATACCGCACGTCACACATTTGCAACAACAGTTCTTCTTTGCAACGATGTTCCAATGGAGACGACAATGGAATTGCTTGGTCATACTGACATCAGGACGACTCAGATTTACGGCAAAATTGTGCAGAAGAAAGTCAGTACAGATATGCAGAAACTCAAAAGCAAATTATCTGCGACTCAACAGAGTCAAGTCCTTAGCAAGTCGAATAGCTGACCGAAAACTAATGACAAAGCCCTTGGAACATCCACAGTTCCGAGGGCTTTTTATTTGGCTGATTTTTTCGTCAGATAACATTAGTGGTCGGCCAAAAATGGCAGATTATCTTATTTGAGGTAATGATTCTTTGTCAGCAAAATTAGTTTCATCCTACAAAACCTGGAGCAATCTCCTTTCTTGGAGGCTGTAATATGAAGAGAGCTGGCGCTGATCAAAAGTCTTTAGTGGTTGACATTCTCGTGAAATCCTTTGATGACAACAAGAGCGTAAGCTATGTTGTCAAGCAAGACCGAAATCGAGAGGCTCGCATTCGCGGCCTCATGGATTACTCCTATAATATCTGCAATACCTTCGGTGATGTCTGGATTTCCGATGACGCGCAAGCTTGTGCGCTTGTTCTCCATCCAGATAAAAAGCGCTCAACGTTCACTTCAATTTTGTGGGATGCAAAACTTGCTCTGAATGTTATTGGACTAACTAGAGTTGCCCGAGTGCTAGGTCGAGAATCAAAAATAAAATCATTTCACCCGAAAAAAAGGTTTTCCTACTTGTGGTTTATTGGTGTTTCACCACAGTTTCAAAACGCTGGAAAGGGTAGTCAACTATTAAACGAAATCATCAAAGATTCTAGTGCGGAAGGACGGCCTATATATCTTGAGACGTCCGTTGATCGAAATATCCCGTGGTATCAAAAACATGGATTCGAAATCTTTCAGTCATTAGATCTTTCTTACAGGTTATACATGTTACGCAGGAATAATGGACACGTTTGATTTTATCCTTGAAGAGTTGAACTAAGAGAATGCGAGACAATTAAATAACCCCTTGTATGAATTTCATGGGCACCCAAATGCACTTGGTTACATTTATGATAACCGTGTTCGAACTTGTGATGTTGTTTTTTCAGATCATTTATTTTCTTGAAAGAACGAACGACCAAAAAAGACTTTTATATCTAATCTTACTCGTCTTCCTAATTCTGTACAATCTTACGAGTGGATTGTTCCCAGATGAAAACATTCCCCTTCCCGTAATGTTACAGGAGGTCATTGCCTACCTCTTTGCGTTCGGCACATCGATGTTCTTGCTTTACTATTACTACATAGAATTCGATATCAAACGGTTTAAGTTCTTTGTAACATTCGGTTCATTGATTGTCCTATTCGTTCCCTTTCTATTTTTGTTTT
>CAZNCO010000785.1:0-2247 GCA_964571345.1 uncultured Ohtaekwangia sp. | reverse complement strand
ATCCCGTTCCGGTAGATGCTATTCCCGATATCGGTGAGAACCAGCAAATTGTTTACACTACATGGGCAGGCCGCTCACCTCAGGATATTGAAAATCAGATAAGCTACCCTTTAACTACTTCCCTGCTTGGGATAGCGGGTGTCAAAACCATCCGTAGCAGTTCAATCCTCGGCCTCTCTACAATCTACATCATCTTTGAAGAGGATATAGAATTTTACTGGAGCCGCACCCGTATTCTGGAAAAACTCAACTCGCTTCCGTCAGGAAAATTGCCGCCCGGAGTTACTCCAGCGCTTGGCCCGGATGCCACTGCATTAGGGCAGGTTTTCTGGTACACGCTGGAAGGAAGAAATCCTAAAACCGGTGAGCCCACCGGGGGATGGGACCCTCATGAATTAAGGACCATCCAGGATTTCTACGTAGGATATTCTCTGAACACCGCCAAGGGTGTTGCGGAAGTAGCGGCCATCGGTGGTTTTGTAAAAGAGTACCAGGTAGATATTGATCCGATTGCCATGCGGGAGTATAACGTGGATATAGATCAGATCATGAACACGGTGCAAAAAAGCAACCTTGATGTAGGGGCAAGAACGATTGAATTTAATCGTGCGGAGTACCTCGTGCGCGGGCTGGGTTATATTAAGACACTTGAAGACCTTGAAAAGGCGGTCGTTACTCAGCACAACAATACACCTATACGTATTAAAGATGTGGCGCAAGTTCACTTTGGTCCGGCCGACCGCAGGGGTGGTTTGGACAAGGGCGGGGCCGAAGCCACGGGTGCTGTAGTCATCTCACGTTATGGAGCCAACCCGCTTGAAACGATTGAAAATGTAAAGAAGAGAATTGAAGAAATATCACCCGGGCTTCCCTCCAAAGTGTTGCCTGACGGAACAATCTCAAAAGTAACTATCGTACCCTTCTATGATCGGTCAGCCCTGATCAAGGAAACATTGGGCACATTGGAAGAAGCACTTGAACACGAAATTCTCATCTCTATAATTGTGGTGATTGCACTGGTGATGAACATCCGCGCTTCCGTTGTTGTGTCGGGTTTGTTACCAGTGGGTGTGCTGATGACGTTCATCGTGATGCGTTACTTTGGAGTAGATGCCAACGTTGTCGCACTATCGGGTATTGCCATTGCCATCGGTGTAATGGTGGACGTGGGCATTGTCTTTACAGAAAATATTGTGAGGCACCTGGAGATGCCGGAGAACCATGGTGCCCAAGGAAAAAAATTACTCACGGTGATTTACGAAGCAGTCACCGAGGTTTCATCAGCCATCATGACTGCCATGGCCACTACCATTATCGGCTTCTTGCCGGTATTCGCCATGCAGGCTTCTGAGGGAAAGTTGTTCAGACCGCTGGCCTTCACCAAAACATTTGCCTTGCTCGCATCCTTGTTTCTTGGTCTTATCGTAGTGCCTGCTTTCGCACACGTGGTTTTGTCTATCCGTTTCGATAAAGAAAAATCAAAAAAAGTTTGGGCCGTGATCATGGCTTCGCTAGGGCTTGCATTTGTCATCATCTATGGAAGCATTCCGGCCGTTGCACTGATTTTATTCGGTGTCCTTAATTTTTTTGAAAGCAAGTTGCCCGAACGTTTGCAAAAATGGAGCAACTGGATCACCACGATCATCATCCTGCTTACCATTGCCTTTTTTCTCACCACAGCATGGATGCCGCTGGGCGCGCAAAACAGTACGCTTACCAATTATTTATTTGTTGTCTCTCTGATCACCATAGTGCTTGCGGTGCTCATGGGTATTGTTCATTACTATGGAATTGTTCTGGAGTGGTGCCTAAGGCATAAATGGAAATTCCTGATGGTGCCGATGATCACGCTCATTTTTGGCGTTGTTACCTGGCTGGGATTCGATAAAGTTTTCGGGTTCGTTTCAGACGGAAGCGAAAAAATTGGCCTTGATCTTCGTCAGACCAGCGGATGGAAATACCTGTCGAAAAAAATGCCGGGTGCCGGCAAAGAGTTTATGCCGCCACTCGCAGAAGGAACCTACCTGCTGATGCCCACCACGATGGCGCACTCCGGGATAGAGGAGAACCAGGACGTAATCCGAAAAGTGGATGCGTTCGTTTCGCAGATTCCGGAAGTGGAAACCGTGGTCGGGAAATGGGGACGCGTGAACTCCGCGATTGACCCGGCCGAGATCAGCATGTTTGAAAATACCATCAACTACAAGCCGGAGTACATGGAAGATGAAAACGGCCACAGGGTGCGCT
>CAZNCO010000784.1:0-2251 GCA_964571345.1 uncultured Ohtaekwangia sp. | reverse complement strand
GCTCCATACACTGTCACTCTTGAAACACTTTACTTATCATCTGTTCCAGGTACAACTTATTATTTCGATTGGGGTGATGGTACACCTGAGGAGACATACACACAAACAAATGCCACAGGGGTTACTGTATCCCATTTGTATCCCAACGCATCGATTGATTGTGGATATGATGTAACTATAGATGCTTCGAATGCTTGTAATCCAAGAGGCAGTGTTGTTCCCATCGTAACTCAAGTAATCGTATGGACGAATGACATTGTATCCATCAACCCGCAGGAATTCAGAGTGTGCGAGGGATTTGCCGCTACACTTTCATTTGCAGACAATAGCGACTGGAATTGTTTCCCGCGACCCACGAGAGAAAACAATGAGCCTCGATGGATTCAATGGATATATGGAACTGGAACAGCTTCCAATCAGATAAGTGGAGTTTTGGTGAATGGTGTTGCCCCGGGTTCCTATCCTTATCTCAATCCCGCGCCAGGAAATAATCCGATATATCCGGTGCTGAGTCCTGGCCAGGTGAGTCTTCCGTTGCAAGTACCTGTAACTACGGCAGCTGATGTTGGAAAAGATTTTTTTGTTACGCTTAAGAATTGGAATCAGTGTAACGCTTACGACAATAATCTGCTGGATGGAAATGCTTTTAATCCGGTGTCGGGTGATTTGGTGAATGGAGATAATTTACCACAGATCACATCTGCCAGAATTGTAATTGTGCCTTCTCCGCAACCAAGTTATTATACCCAACTAGGAAGTTCGAGCGGGCCGTTGCAAACTGTTTTTTGTTTGGGCGATGGGATTTATTTCAATAATCAAACGCCAGCTATTTCAGGCGCTTCATTCGGTTATACATGGGAGTTCTATGATAACAATACAGGCTCTGGAGCACCGCTTTCCACTTCCACGAATAAGAACCCTTTATTCTCGTATTCAACACCCGGGCAAAAATTAATCCGGCTAATCGTAAAAGATAACAATGCAGTAGGAGGTTGCTCGAAGTCGTTCGATAACTTTGTTACTATTTCACCTTCGCTTGCTGCGAAAATTTCTACTACGGATTTTTCGAATAATCCAATAACACCCGATTTCTGCCAAAACTCAAGCGCTCCGTTTTCTACTTTTCAAGTTAGGTTTGTGGATTCTTCAATTGGAACGGCAACTGCCTCTACTCAATGGAAGTGGGAATTCTTTGATCAGAATGGAGCCCTTGTAGATCAGCAACCTGCATCAGGGTATTCAACCACCTTACTTGGTCCTTTTGATAAAACGTATATCACGAAAGGTATTTACAAAGCGCGTCTTACTATTCGGGATAACATCACCGGATGTCAAACTCAAGATGAAGTGAATGTGCGTGTGTTTGAAAATCCGATTCCAAAATTCACGGCTTCAGGTGCATGTGAAGGAGTAGCTATTTCATTCAGCGATATGTCAACCTTGAATCCATTGAATGGTGAGTCGATTGTTTTGCGTGAATGGGATTTTAACTATAACGGAAGCACGTTTAACAAGGATCCCGCTTTTGATAACAAGACCAAGTTCACCCGACAACTAGGAGTTGCGGGTACTTATCAGGTTGCTCTACGTGTTACTACAGACCAGCATGCCTGTTCGTCAATTTTTGTTCTTCCAGTCGAAGTTTATCCTTTACCTGTTGCTCAGTTTACACCGGATGTGACATCCGGCTGTAGTCCACTCACTGTAAATTTTAATAATACTTCGATTGCTATTCAAACAACAACTGTTGACCGATATATTTGGGAGCAAGATCTGCGTGATGGAACTGGGTTTTTACCCATTGGAACGCAAAAGCCTTCCGACCCTGGGTTTACAAATATTTTTACTTATAAATTCATAAATACAACTACTACCAATAAGCAAGTTGATTTAAGATTACATGTTTATTCAGTAAATGGATGCGAGAAAATTTCTTCACCTGTTACAATCACAATTTTTCCGGGACCGCTTTCAGGCTTTAACTCAACTAATTATTCGCCCTTCAACTCAAACTGCTCACCTCAGCAAGTTAGTTTTGCGGTAGATGCCAACACGCAAAGTCTTAATCCCACTGATTATACATGGTCAATAAGTGATGCGGGTGGGTTAATTAGTTCAAGCAGCACCGGCACGACTCCTGCTTTTAACTATAATTTCACAAACAGCACCCAGTCTTTAAAAGACTTCTCGGTTAAGTTAAAGACTACGCTGTCTTCCGGTTGTACTAATGATAGCACGCGCACTATTCGGA
>CAZNCO010000783.1:0-2256 GCA_964571345.1 uncultured Ohtaekwangia sp. | reverse complement strand
GCATGGATGAGCTGCTCTTTATCATCAGTTACCAGCGTCATGCTTTTTACTGCACGTGATATTTGCACGTAGAAATTCTTGATAGTTGCGCTAAAGCGATGATGAGAATCCATTAGTCCGATGGCATGCGCAGCATCCTTGCCCTGCACTTTGTAATTGGTGAGCACGTAACCATAATCAAGGTGTTTTAAGGCAGGATTATTTTTTGCAAATGAGACCTTCGTGCCATCTTCTAATGTAAAAACCAGTTCATCATTATGATTTGCGCTCAGCGTGGATCGCTGGCCATTTCGAATATTTTCCGCTTTGAAGTTTCTTGTCCACATCAATTGATCACCCACTTTAAGATCTAGTCTTTTTGCTTGGTATATTTCAATGACGCGTTCAAAAGCGGAGGTCGTGGTTTTGTATTGCGGTAAATGCTTCAATGCAAAAAGATGCTTCTTGCCCGATGCATCAAGCAATGGCAATACGTTGTCTTTGTGATTGTTTTTAGTGATGTCGTCGACCGTGTAATAACCACGAATTACACGGCTTTGTCTAAAATCCTGGTTAAAACGAATCACATCGCCTTTTTGATAATAAGCGACAAAGCGCTGTTGTACTGCCTCAATGCCTTTCGCTTTTAACGTGGTTTGAGTAAATGCTTCCCCCGTTAAGCTACCTTCTTTTTCTAAACCATGACGAATCAATTGAGTAATATCATGACGATTGGCATGAGTGGGGGCAAACAATAAGGTGTTTCGGCGATCTTCTGCATTCTTAACCAACCATGTGTTGGCTATCCATTGAACCCGTGAGTCATACGATTCAAGTTCCTCAACGTGGTGTAAATAATCAATCGCCTCACGCACTTCACCTTTGGTAGCATGGATAACTGATTTCTTTGCTTCCGGATTTTTTTGACGAACAATTTCATCCATCACCACCGTTTCGATTCCATAGTCTTGAGTCAAACCAAAGAGTCGACCATTATTCACGGTTGGAAGTTGGGCTTTATCACCCACTAAAATCAATCTTGCGTTGGTTTGTTCAATACACTTGATAAGCTCATGTCCTTGTGGGGATGACAGCATGGAAGCTTCATCAACGATAAAAATCGTCTTTGAAAGTGCACCTTTTCTTGCCTGCTTTAATTCCTGATGCACCACGGGAAATACATCCGCACGAATACCAGCCTTTGTTTGTAATTCTTCCGCAGCTGAACTTGCAATGGTGATGCCCCGCAGCACATAACCTTTTTCTTCAATGAGAACTTTAGCATCGAAGAGCATGGTGGTTTTAGCAACTCCCGCATACCCTTGCACCGCAAGATATCTGTCTTTGGTCGTCAGTATAGCAAGCATGGCCGCCTTTTGTGAGGCTGTGAGTGGATGTTCATTTTGTTGATCAATGTTGTCTTGTAACGCTTTAATTTCACCTTTATTTGCAATTGCTGTAACACTGTCTTTGTTAAATTCAATACGCGCCAAACTTTCTGCTTCAAGCGTTAATAACCAAGGGGTGGTTAAAAATGTTTGATTTTCTTGCACGCAATGCGATACATAAAGATTTTTTTGTTTTATTTGTGTTGAAATCTCATTAACAATAACTGATTCAGAAACAGCCTTTTCAACCGTCAGGCTATGTTTTAAAGCTTTTGCCTTTAATGCTCTATGAGTGAAAACAGAAGTTCGCTGGCTTAACGTTTCAATAGCAACAAATACACAGGCAGCAGCTATTTCTTCCTCTGTCGATTCTTTTTGATTAGAACCGAAGTGTTGTTTGATTTTATCGAAAATGGATGAATAAAGCGTATTAGGTTCTGTTAGGGTACGATTTTTTACAAATGCATGAGCATCAAAGCCCAAGCCACTTGCTCGCTCCTGCCAGTCTTGCTTGAGAGTACTGATATCATGCTCTTCTTTATTCTCACGCGTTAACAATGTGGCCGTCGATGCTGATTTAGCACCTGTCCATCCTTTATCTTCCATCAGTTGCTCAATGCTTTCTCGACGCTGGGAGAAATGTCGCAACACGTCATCGGATACACCGTCGATTTCAAATAGACCATCGCCAGTTGTTCTCAATGAATAGCCAGCATCTTTTAACTGATTAGCTAAGTGATGACGATATAATAAACAGCAATAATGGGCATTATTTTGAATTTGCTCCACAACGCCATGAATACGTTTCGCGTCAGTGGCGAACGACTTGGCCTTTCCTTGGTAAAACGTAAGATTTAAGGTGACACAGTGGGTATGTAATGCAGGATCG
>CAZNCO010000782.1:0-2263 GCA_964571345.1 uncultured Ohtaekwangia sp. | reverse complement strand
CTTACCCACAGGATAAGGAGACAAATTTACGATGGATTTATAGTTCTGTAAAACTTATCTCTCCCGCCAAGTTCTGCAATGGCGTTACGTAATTCTAAAATTTCATCCTTTGAATTCTAACTGCGTTTAGAATGGCGAGCAAGGCCACACCTACATCGGCAAACACAGCTTCCCACATGGTGGCGAGTCCACCGGCACCAAGAATGAGAACAATAGCCTTTACGCCAAATGCCAAGCTGATATTTTGCCAAACGATCTGCTTTGTTTTTTTGCCGATATGAATTGCCATTGCGATCTTCGATGGTTTGTCATCTTGAATAACTACATCGGCTGTTTCAATTGTTGCATCACTACCGAGACCTCCCATCGCAATTCCCACATCGCTCAACGCCACCACGGGCGCATCATTCACGCCATCGCCTGTGAAGGCCACGCTTTCGTTTCGTTGTTTTATCTCTTTTACTTTGTTGACTTTATCTTCGGGAAGTAAATCGCCAAACGCATTATCAATCCCAAGTTTTTCAGCTACAAATTTCACCACAGAACTTTTATCGCCACTGAGCATCGTGGTCTTGATATTCAATTGGTGTAGCGCTTTGATAGCCTGCTGTGCATCTTCTTTAATTTCATCTGCAATGGTGATGTATCCGACAAACCGGTTGTCGTAGGCAAGTGCAATTACGGTGTACACGATTGTGGATGGATCAACATCATAGCGGATGGAAAACTTATCCATCAATTTAAAATTACCCGCAAGCAATGTTTTTCCGTTTACCGTTGCCTTTAAACCATGACCTCCAATTTCTTCAACATCCGAGAGCGGCATGTTATTGTCAACGGCCCCCACATATTCGTGAATAGCAGTTGCAACGGGGTGTGTGCTCTTGCTCTCAAGAGCATTAACAAACTTTAATATTTCTTTCGTGTCAAAACCATTTTGAATCACGACATCTTGAACTTTGAACACACCCTTCGTCAACGTGCCGGTTTTATCCATCACCACATTCTGCACATTAGCCATGACATCAAGGAAATTGCTGCCCTTGAACAGAATTCCGTTTTTGGATGCTGCGCCAATCCCTCCAAAGTATCCTAGCGGAATTGAGATCACTAAAGCACAAGGACAAGAGATTACCAGAAAAATAAGCGAACGGTATAACCAATCGCGGAACATATAATCACTTACAATAAAATAAGGAATAACGCAGATGATCGTTGCCAATGCCACCACTGTTGGTGTGTAATATTTAGCAAACTTGCGAATGAACAGTTCCGTTGGAGCCTTCTGCGCGGTGGCGTTTTGCACCAAGTCCAGTATCTTAGAAAGCTTACTGTCTGTGTAGGCCACAGTAACTCTTACCAATGCTACGGTGTTGAGGTTAATCATTCCAGCCAACACCGAGTCACCCTTCTTCTTAGTATCGGGCTTGCTTTCGCCAGTGAGAGCGGCCGTGTTAAACGAGGCGCTGTCTGAAATCAACTCTCCATCAAGGCCAAGTTTTTCTCCGGGTTTAAGTTGAATCAGCGAGCCGATTTGAGCAGTCTCTGCTTTTGCAATACGAGGTTGATTGTTTTCCAGCAGAGTCACCTCCTCTGGTCGCTGGTCGAGCAAACTCTTGATATTTGCTTTCGCGCGTTTTACAGCTAACGTTTGAAATACTTCACCTACCGCGTAGAATAACATCACCGCCACGCCTTCAGGAAATTCACCAATAGAAATTGCGCCTATCGTAGCAATTGTCATCAATAGGAATTCTGTAAAAAATTCTCCTTTGCGGATGGACTTCAATGCGTCTTTGATCACGGGCAAGCCTACAGGAACATAAGCGACTGCATACCACAATAATCTTACCCAGCCAGTGAAGAAAGAGAGCGGCCAATAGTTATCAATGACAATAGCTGTAATGAGTAAACTAAAACTGGTGATGGCAGGAATAAACAATTTAAGATTGCTTTCTCCGGAATGATCGTGGTCATGACCATGCTCTTTTTTAGGTCGATCAGCAACCTCATTTATTTTGTCTTCCAACGTGCAGCACGTCATGTGCCCCTGAGCATCGTAGGTGTGAACGTGGTGTGGATTGGGATGTGCCATAGCGATACAAAATTATTTATACGATCATTCCTAAAATTAAAAACAGTAAAAAGCCTCCAAAAAAAGCACCGGTATGCCATACGGTTTCTTCTTCTTCGTGCGCTTCGGTTAACAATTCTTCAGTGACCAAAAACAGTAAAGCAGACAAGCCAAACGAAAGCACTATCT
>CAZNCO010000781.1:0-2272 GCA_964571345.1 uncultured Ohtaekwangia sp. | reverse complement strand
GGTCAGCACTAAGCAGTGCATCAGCTGCGGTTGTCGCATCTTTCTCACTACAGCCAATTTGTTTAAAAATAGAGATAGAAAAATTTCTTAGCGTGCTGTGTTGAATCAAACTTTCTGCCATGATTGTGAATCTAAAATGTTGAGAATTTTGAATGTTATATGTTAAATACTGCTATTCTCATTACGGCCAAAATCATTTACCATTAAAGCATTTATCATTTAACATTATTTTTTCTTCCGCAAGATTATGGAAATTTGATGGGAAATGAATCTTACACGCAAATCAAATTATAGCGTTTTATGAAAAAATTATGGGTAGTTCTTTGCCTGATCAGTGCAAGCGTTTTCGCACAGGAGAAGACGGTCGATTCAAAAATTACAGATGTCACGGTATTTCTGAGCAAGGCGCAGGTAACGCGCATGATAAAAACGCAGCTTGGACCCGGCAAAACCAACCTGGTTGTGAACGGTCTCACGTCTATGCTCGATCCGCAGAGCATCCAGGTTTCTGGCAAGGGAGCATTCACCATTTTGGGGACTAGTCACCAACAAAACTATTTAAATGAGCTAAACATGCCCAAGGCTTTGCGTGTGTTGAAAGATTCTATTGAACTACTGCAAAAGCAGATTGTTCTGGAGCACAGCCAAAAAGAAATTTTGAACAAAGAGGAACAAATGCTTTTGAGCAATCAAAAAATCGGAGGCACCAATCAAAACCTTACGGTGGCTGAACTCAAGGCAATGGCCGATTTCTATCGCAGTCGCCTGGGAGAAATAGTGACTTCACGCATGAAGCAAGATGAGAAGATCACGAAGATCAATCATCGAATTACAAAACTTCAGCAACAATTGAATTCACAAAACGAATTGTACCAACGCAACACCAGCGAGATTATCATCAGCGTTTCCGCAGAAGCCCCTGTGAATGCTGACCTTGAATTGAACTATGTGGTAAGCAATGCCGGTTGGACTCCCGAGTATGACATCCGCGCCTTGAACACTAAAAGCCCGATTCAATTGAATTACAAAGCCAATGTTTTTCAGAGCACTGGTGAAGAATGGAAAAATGTGAAGTTGAAATTATCAACGGCCAACCCAAATGAAAGCGGATTAAAGCCTGAGTTGATTGCTTGGTATTTAAATTTTTATGAGCCAGTTGCGTATAACGATGGTCGCAGATACAAATCTGCAGCGAGAAGCGCCCCGATGGCTGTATCAATGGAGATGAAAAAAGAAGATGAGATGGCATCGATGCAACCTGCGTCACCAACTGTATCAGATTTTGTAAAGACTGTTCAAACATCCCTCAACACTGAGTTTGACATTGCATTGCCTTACACTGTTTTATCTTCGGCCAAGCCTACGCTGGTTGATATTCGCAATTATGAAGTGAAAGGAATTTTCAATTACTCTACTGCGCCTAAGTTGGATGCTGATGCCTTCTTATTAGCGAAAGCGATTGGCTGGGAAGAGTTGAGCTTGTTGCCAGGAGAAGCGAATATTTTCTTTGAAGGAACATTCACCGGCAAATCGTACATCGATCCGAACAACATCAAAGACACGCTCGCTCTTTCACTTGGTCGAGATAAGAGAATAGTGGTGAAGCGTGAAAAACTTAAAGAACTCAGCTCGCGTAAATTCATCGGCACCAACCAGCGCGAAAGCTTTGCGTGGGAAATTTCTATCCGCAATACAAAAAATGAAAGCGTGAAAGTGAGTGTGGAAGACCAGATTCCGGTTTCGCAAAACAGCCAGATTGAAGTGACTGCTGTTGATCTCGGTGGCGCTACCTACAACAAGGACACCGGCAAGCTTACCTGGAATTTGAGCCTACAACCCAACGAGACGAAAAAACTTGTATTCAAATATGAGGTGAAATATCCGAAGGATAAGCAGGTGAGTGGGTTGTAAGATGTTTGATTAGTGAATTGTGATTAGTGATTTTTAATTTTATCTGTGAATCAGTGGCTGAGAAATTTTAGCTACAGATTCACAGATTTTTTTTCTCGTTCATTCCCTCCATAAACGCCTTCCTGCTTCTTGCCTCGTATGTATCTTTCTCGCCAAGCATTACTTGCGATTTGTTTTCATTGAGGCGGAAGGAGAAGGAAGCAAGCTCGCCTGTCTGTGCACAGATGGCATGAACTTTTGTCACAAATTCAGCAACAGCTAAAAGGTTGGGCATCGGGCCGAAGGGTTTGCCTTCATAATCCATATCAAGGCCTGCAACGATTACGCGCTTGCCTTGGTTTGCCAAGGTGTTACATACATC
>CAZNCO010000780.1:0-2273 GCA_964571345.1 uncultured Ohtaekwangia sp. | reverse complement strand
TTGGCGCGGAAGCGGACGTGTGGTTATCATGATTGAGATGGGGCAAGCTATAATGACAAGACATATTTGACCCTGATAGGTGTTAATCGTACCACCGCAGACGTGAATATCAAAGAAGCCTGTGAAGCGGTTAGTCTTGCCGTGAAAGGTGATCCGGAGCCTGCTCAAAATCTTTACGAGCGCTCTGATAACTACAATTTCGCACGAAAGGGCATTCCAGCAGTTGACTTTTCCCCTGCGATTAAAGGCTTTGACCAGGAGTTAATGAAATATTATCACCAGGCGGCAGATGAAGTTGGGTCGCTCGACTTTGACTACCTGGAGAAATTCTTCCGTTCCTATGTTTATGCTGCTTACTTAATTTCAAATTCACCTGAACGACCTCAATGGAAGGCAGGCGATAAGTTTGAACCTGTTGGCAAGAAGCTTTACGGTAATTAATAATTGATTAAGGAATCTGATTACTTCTTCAGGTTCCTTAATTCAACCCTTCGAAAGTCGATAGGCTGGCCTTCGCTTTGTAAGGCTATGAATCCAGAATTTAATGGTTTCCCTGGTTTCCAAAGTGTGCTGTCGTAGCGGGCAACTACACCGCCACCCATTGTTGGTTTGCTGTAACGCAATACAGTATCGCCATTGATGATGTGTGTGATCAGAGAATCGCCCAGTACAATTAGTTCTGCGCGCACCCACTCATCTTTGCTGTAGGTTTTTGAGGAAGAGTTCAAACAGTGTCCTGCGTATGTCTTGCCTTCATAAACAATCTCAGTGCCTGGCGAACACATGTTTCCAGTAGGGCGTGGCTTGCCATCGCCTAGTCCTGCGAGAAACTGCATCTCGATGGAGATGGGCCAGTTTTGTTCTTTTAATATGGTGCGTGGGTCCTGTGAGTGATACATTACACCACTATTGAGTAATGTATAATCCGGTGCACCTTTTTGTAGCTCGCCTGTAAACCGATATTCCAACCGCAGGTGAAAACGTGAAAAGGGTTGTTTGAAATAAAGGTGCGCAAACTGATCATTGAAATCTCCATATTGATCATAGCGTACCTGAATTACACTGTCGGCCACACGAAAAGTATTGCCGAAATTATCACCTACCTCGTGATGATGAATTTTCACGATCCAATCGTTAATGTCAACACCATTGAAAAGCTTTATCCACTCGCTCGCTGGTTCTTTTTTACGAGAGCACATTGTAAAGCAAGCGCATAAGCAGACAAGAAGAAGATAGCGGATCATGAATTTTGCTTTTTAACTACAGTCGAAAAATTGGTGTATTCGGGCTTTTAGTCCGGAAGGATTTTTATCATCACATCTTTATAAAAGACTTTGCTCTTGGGGTCGTGAGCTTGCAGTGCGATGGTTCCGCCTTGTAGCCTGCTCTTCTCGCCTTCGGTATAGTCGTTGATTATTTTGTTATTTACTTTCACAATGATGTGCTTGCCTTGCACGATGATGTGTTCAGTGTACCACTCGTTGTCTTTTACAAATACATCTTTTACATCCTGAACGCCATAAACACTGCCGGTTTTTCTCCAATCCGCGTGCGTTTGATTCACTTGTATTTCATAGCCTTTTGAAGGCCAGCCGTTTTCCTGGTATTCGGTGTGAATAAAGAGGCCAGAGTTAGAGCCCGGAGTAGTCATCACGCTAACTTTGAACTCGAAGTTTTTAAAATGATGATTTGCCACTGTGCCTGCATAGAAGAGATGAGCACGGTCTCCATTCACTACAATTTTGCCATCCTCAATGGTGAACGATGCAGGATGTTCGCTTGCCTTCCATCCATCAAACGTTTTGCCATCGAATAAACTGATCCACTCATTCTTTTGATGGAAGGATTGAAGAGAAATGCACAAGACAACGAGAAGTAACAACGATTTGATCTTGTTGGAGGATTGCATGTGATACGTTTTTTAAGATGTTGAAGATACACAAATACCCAATCACCTGAGCGATGATTTATTTGTGCGGTGACTTATGATTGCGTGCTGATATCCTTCAGTTCTTATTCCGATAACCTGTCAGGAAACTCTGGTTTCTTCCTTGTCAGGGTCACGATGCTCTATCCTTCCTGTATCCTTGCTGTATCCTTCGTGTATCCTTGCTTGTCATGTTTTGCTGGTTTGTTTGATGCAACGAGTTGCATTAACAGAGACCGTTAGCTCGGTGACCAAACTCTATCAACATGATTTCTGTGTGCACCTTTCGTTAATTCTCAGGGTAAAATTGTGATGATGACGCGTTGATATCTTGTCAGGGCTGGGC
>CAZNCO010000779.1:0-2276 GCA_964571345.1 uncultured Ohtaekwangia sp. | reverse complement strand
AAGGTAAAGATAAATTCCAATTCCGGCTTTAAATCCAACCAGTAACGCGACTAACAGAACGAAATCACACACAAAACGGGATGCCGCAAACCTTCAATTCAAGCTATTGGCAGGTTTTTGTGCATTTTTACACATAAATACTTGCTATTTTATGATAAACGTTTTTATAATTGTGTATTAATACACTTTTGAAATGAGCGAATTTGAAATAAAAAAGTTGGAGATGGATTTTAAAATGTTCACTTCCAGAAATTTTACCAGGCCTAATGAATGCCGAAACGCAGAGCAGATAAGGTTTTACCTTGGGGAGCTTTCTAGGAAAATCGATGAATACGAAACCAAATTCAAGTATGTACCGTCTTTGGCATACGCTTTATTAGCTCAGTACAATATTGCACATAACCGAATCGTTCAGGCTCATTTTAAATCCTATACTTGATTTACAATGAAGTACATACCCTCTCCCATTCCAGTAACCTATAATTTCATGTATAGCGCTATGGCCAACAAGTCGGGCCGGATGCAATATCATAAAATCAAGCCAGGCCATAGCAAAGTTAGAATTAGCCGAATTGAATTCATCAAGGCCTTCAATGATCTGCCAATCATAGCGGTAAAACCCATTCCACTTAAAGGTGAGGAGAATGCTTTTCAACTTGAATTTTTTGTTTGAAAGCCTTTTCTGTTAACCTAACAAACTCTTTAAATCCGCAGGCGAGTAGTTAATAGATTTTATGGTCTTATTGTCTGAACTTCGATAGACCAACCATTTTCCTTCCTCCTCTTTGTAATAGCACTCTGTTCCATCTTTTGCTTTGTAAAATTCAACAGTAGCTTTTGCCTCAGCTTCAGTCAAACATGCTTTGCTCATATTTGACCGCTGTACTTCTTCGAAAAGTTCTTTAAATCTCTCTCCGAGCCCAAATTCCAATATTGCCCCCGATAATACGTATTGAATATCACACAGCGCGTCAGCTACCCCAACGATATCTTTTTCATAAACGGCCTCTTCTAATTCCTTAAGCTCCTCTTGTATCAAGGCAATCCGCAAGCGGCATCGCTCTTCTGAAGGTATCACGGGATGGCTTTGAATTGGATGTCTAAATGTTTTATGAAACTCCGCTACAAGTTTTAATGATTCAGGGTGCTGCATTTTTAGTTTATTTTTAAACTGTTAAAGCAAGGAAAAAAAAATTGCACTTGAAAGCGAAATAATCAGAGACAAACGGGCAAGACTTCAAAAAGGATAAAAATCGAAGTGGGCTAAAAATAATTTTTTCAATACCTCTTGCTGCCATCAAATGAAAAAGAATAGCCAAAATTTAATCCAAAACGGAAAGTAGTAGCAAAGTTATTATTGCCCAACGAACTAAAGACAGCCTCGTATGGACTATCAACCGAGAGATACCGATAGCCAACTCCAATACCCATAAAAATGTCAATGGTAAAGCCATCTGAATTAGACTTTTGCATTAAACGTATGCCACCGAGAATTCCATACTCCACCCTCTGCTCAGAAGCGCTTGCTGTGATAATTGTTGTGGAAATCGGTGATCCCACAAATTGCACATTAGCAAAATGGCCGAGATTTGTAAATCTTATTTCATGCGCAAAATACCAAAGCCCCGTGCGCATCGGATTATAAAACTTCTGTTTCAGGCTAATCGCATATCCGCGTTTGAAAAGTTTATTTAGGGGAACTTCAGAATCAGAGGTAAAAAATGGATCGCGTATTCCGTTGAACGAAAATTCATGACCTAGGCGCCCTTCATTATAAAACTCTATTCCAAATGGCATAAACCCCAGAAATGCCATTGCAGGATTTCCACCAATAATTGCACTGCGATACTCAGGATAGCGTGGGGAAAAATAATCAAATCCGTGGTGCTTATATTTTTTAACGATAGGCGCAGGAACTTTCGATTTATTTACCAGAGCATTTATGTCATTTGCTAAATTCTTATCCTCATAGAAAGGCTTATAATACCCTGTAAGTTTTCCGTCTTGTTCGTACAACTCCCATGTGCCCACGCGCATGTCATCCTCAATCTGCCCTTTCGTTTGCAATGATCCGTTTGGGTAATAGCCAAAGTAAATTCCTTTCCCTTTGTCAAATTCGCACTCGCCTTCTGGCTTGCCATCTTCATAGTAATATTGCCAGAGGCCTTGATCCTTATGGTTTAAAATCTGTCCCTTCACTTTTAATTTTCCACTCGGATAATATTCCCGATACTCTCCGGATCCGTTGCGATAGGTGACTTCGCTTCTTTTTGATC
>CAZNCO010000778.1:0-2284 GCA_964571345.1 uncultured Ohtaekwangia sp. | reverse complement strand
TTTTAAAACGGCGCAATGAGGTTTACGGACAATTAAGTTCTATGGTTGAAGGTTCTTCGACATACGATATCTTGAGATCAAGAACCCGCGCACGAATCGGAGAAGATTCAATTGGCAGCATTGGATTAGGTTACGGACCTACCGAAGAACTTCAACTGCGGACACAGTTTGCAGACGCACGGGGAAGATTTGATAACCGGTTATATACTGAGCAGACAACATTTGCACGGGCAGAAGGATTAGATCCGAATGCAATTTACCAACTGAATCTAAGTGCACGAATGACCGGAATGGAGCTAGGAATTTCTGGTCTTGATAAAGCAAAACAAATTGCACAAGCAACCTACGGCGAAGGATTCAGCAGTCAAAGAGTAATTGAGATTCTTAGCGATCTGAAGAATCTTAACGAGAAATTGTTACAAACAAATGTTGATATGGACAGCCGCGATGCTTTGAGATCGAGCATAATTCCAAATTTGATTTTAGGTAATGATAATCCATATGGTAGATTTGGAGAGAAAGCCGCGGACACATCCAAGATTTTAGAAAAGTTTGGAAGACCATCTTCACTTGCTCAAGAAGCTTTTCTATACATGGCATACGGCGAGATGGATCCGATGAACTTTACTGAAAGAGAACGGAAAGGCGCTCTCGATCCGGAGAATTTCGCAGCTATCAAAAAAAGAATTCAGCTTGAAAGCGGCGGTAATGAACGTGTTGCAAGAATGTTGAGTGAAGGACTGATTGGATGGGATAAAAATATTCCAGCGGGGCTAATGCCTAAAATAGCTGACTACATGGTTAACGGTGAAGCACCAACAAAGGAGAACATTGACGCAAAACTTGCTGAATGGCAAGAAGAGTTTGGAAAAAATTTAACCGGTTACAAACGCGATGCTACTAAAGCAATTTCGGAAACGGAAGCGAACCGACAAAAGTTGGAAACTATGGCTATTGAAATTGGAGATAACTTCCGCAAGATTCTAAATAGGATGGAAAGCGATTGGCTTGGCACTTGGAAAGAGCTATCAACATCAACTTCGAACAGGATCGTCCTTGAAGGACAGCTAAATGATATTCTTCGCGAAAGCCAGGAAAGGTTCAGACAATTTTTTATGGATAACGGCGGCAACAAACCAAACTTTAAAAATGCAGTGCCTTTGGATCCGAACATTCACACAGACAAAAAAGTTGATGCTGAAAAACTTTTACCATCATTGATGCATAGCGGGAGCTATCAAGATTGGAAGATGAGACGAGACAGCGGTTGGTGGAAAGATGCTGAAAAGAGACTTGAAGATTATGTTGGACATTCTGCAGTATCAAAACTTTATCAAATAGAAAATCGTGAAGGTTACGATCCAACATGCGAAGGGCACACACCGAATTCACTACATTACCGTGGAGATGCGTTTGATGTAAATGTTTATAACCGTAAAACCGGTTCGAGAATAACAAAAGATGAAATGGCTAACCATCCGGATTTGATGAACGTCTTTGAATCATTCGGCAAAGAAAACAATATTGTTTGGGGCGGTAATTGGAAAGAGAAAGATGTAAATCATTTCCAGAAGCAAGATAAGCTTGAAATTGATTACGACAGATTAGCTATGTCAATTGCGTTAGCACTCAATGGCAGCGAGGAACGAGTGTTAAAAGTTGTTGTTGAAGATCGAAGTTATGGCGGTATATCTGCACGAGAGGCAGAAGAAACTAGCAAGAATGCCAACTCACTATTTAAAGCACCTCATTAATTTTCCGATGAAGGAAGGGACGATCACCTATCTGAAACCGTCCTGAATGCGTTGTAGACGGCATGGAACAAGTTTTTATGTAAAACATAACATACAAATGCACGTCGATGATAACCCCTTGACACGAACGATTTTTTTTACTTAGTTACAATAGAAATCTAAATGAGGTCTAAAAAGTTCATGAAAAATTTGGGAAAAAGTCGGTAAGAGTTTGGGAGCTTAGACCCTCCGAGATTTCGCTTATCTGCTTTTTCCATTTTAAAACGTTCAACAGTTGTGGGCTCAGTAGTCAAAAGAGTGATGACAAAATTGATGACAAATTTTTCATTTTTGTTATCAATTTGGACTTGTGAAGGTCTTTCCTCAAAAAAAGAAAAGCCCGAAATTATTCTGTTTCAAGCTCTTTGCGGAGAGACAGGGATTCGAACCCCGGAAGGACTTGCATCCTTAACGGTTTTCAAGACCGCCGCATTCAACCACTCTGCCATCTCTCCGAATTAATTAGCTTATGAAATTTAATTCCACTCTTA
>CAZNCO010000777.1:0-2285 GCA_964571345.1 uncultured Ohtaekwangia sp. | reverse complement strand
GTATTGAAGAACGGAAAGACTTTCAATCCCAAAACGGATGATTTCAGAAATGTACAGCAGGAAGATTTGATCATCGACAGAAAAACCGGGGAGTACTTCCGTCAGTGGAGATCGCACATCAATTCACCAGATGATATCTGGAAGGAAATCGTCAAAGCAACTTCAGTCCCCGGCATGACATCAGCTCCAAAACTGCAACCCATTCAAACCCGTTTGCTGATGTTGTCTACCGGCATGCGTGCGCCCGTGGGCATAAAAGTTTATGGACCCGACCTGCAAACTATTGAACGCGTGGGCCTGCAACTGGAAAAGATATTGCAACAGGTGCCCAGCATCGTATCGGCATCGGTTTTTGCCGACCGGATTGTGGGTAAACCCTATTTGGAATTTGACATCAATCGCGATGAGATCGCGCGGTACGGTCTAACAATAAAGGACGTACAGGATTATATTGAAATAGCCATTGGCGGAATATGGCTTTCCACTACTGTGGAAGGTCGCGAAAGATTTCCCGTGCGTGTGCGTTACGCGCGGCAGTTTCGCGATAGCCCTGAAGAAATTGGCGGTGTGCTAATCCCCACGCCTTCCGGTGCTCAGATTCCCCTAAGAGAACTTGCCGAAGTAACCTATCGCAGAGGGCCGCTGCTCATCAAGAGTGAAAACACTTTTCTCACCGGGTATGTGATCTTCGACAAGAAACCTGAATATGCGGAAGTGAATGTGGTGGAGGAAGCGCAGGAGCTTATCCAGTCGAAAATGGATGCCGGTGAATTTTCGCTGCCGCCCGGTGTAACCTATAAGTTCACGGGAAATTATGAAGATCAGATCAGGGCAACCAAGCGGCTCGCTATTGTTGTCCCCATCAGCCTGATCGCCATATTCCTGTTGCTCTATTTTCAGTTCAAAACCGTTGTCGCATCATGTATCCACTTCTCGGGCGTTTTTGTTGCTTTCGCAGGAGGCTTCATCATGGTATGGCTGTATGGCCAAGACTGGTTCATGAATTTTAGTGTAGCGGATGTGAACATGCGCGACCTCTTTCAAATGCACACCATCAACCTGAGTGTAGCCGTGTGGGTAGGGTTTATTGCCCTGTTCGGCATTGCCACCAATGACGGGGTGATCATGGGAACCTACATTCACCAGGTATTTGAGAGGCAACATCCAACCACGGTAGAAGAAGTACGCGAGGCCGTGTTGGTTGCGGGCAAGCAACGGGTGAGACCGGCCATGATGACGGCTGCGGTTGCCATCATCGCACTGCTGCCAGTGCTCACTTCCACCGGAAAAGGAGCAGACATCATGGTGCCGATGGCCATCCCCACTTTTGGTGGTATGATCATTCAGATCATGACCATGTTTGTTGTTCCGGTGTTCCAGGCGATCTGGCGCGAAGGCGCAGTTAAGAAAGTAGCCAGTCAAACTGATAAACATAACCTTGCTGAGCAATGAAACAGAAAATTTATTCTATTATATGCATGCTCTTGATGCTTGTAGCAAGTGTGAAGGCGCAGACCGTGGATGACTATATAAAGACTGCAGCGGAAAACAACCCGCAACTCAGGGCTACCTTCCAGCAATATTACGCAGCCCTTGAGCGGGTTCCACAGGCAACTACCTTGCCCGACCCGACTATAATGTTCAGCTACTTTGCCCGAGAGGCAGAGATGGATAATGGTGCGCAAACTTTTGGAATATCGGTAAGCCAGGCATTCCCCTGGTTTGGACAGTTAAAATCTCAAGGTAATGCGGCAGAAGAGATGGCCAGAGCCCGCTTTGAGGCTTTTGCCGAGACCAAAAACAAATTGGTTTATGACGTAAGGTCTGTGTACTATGAACTATACGTGCTGGAGGCGAGTATCAAAATCACGGATGAAAATATCCGTCTGCTGGAATCCTTCCGGCAACTGGCCAATGTAAAACTGGCATCATCAAAAGCAAGTGCAGTAGATCTGTTGCGTGTAGAAATGGAGCTGGAGGAATTGAACAACCATTTTCTGTATCTGAAAGATTCACGGCTTCCGCTTCAGACCCGTTTTAAGCAGCTATTGAACACCAATGAGTTGCCCGTCATTCATCTGCCCGATACATTAAAGACAGAGCCGCTGGCTTTTTCAGCCGATGCCCTGAGGGACTCGGTCATGATTCAAAACCCCACATTAAAAATGATTGATGCTGAAGTACGGTCGCTTGAAAGCGAAATAGCCGTTTACAGGAAAATGGGTTTACCTTCTTTTAACCGTGGTCTTAGCTACGCACACATCAGCCCGAGTATTGGTTCAGAA
>CAZNCO010000776.1:0-2287 GCA_964571345.1 uncultured Ohtaekwangia sp. | reverse complement strand
ACCCTGGCGCACTGGCTGCAACGGGTATTCTCAATGCAAGCCTTGGAAACATGATTCTGCTTGGAAGCCTTTTTGCAATTCCGGGGTTTATCGTTTCCTATTTTTGGGTAAAGCGCATGACGAATGAAAAAAGTTATTCTCCTTCTACCCTAGAAAGTGTAATTGAGCAAGAAGAGAAACCACCTTCGGTAATTTCAGCTTTCCTTCCCATAATAGTTCCCCTAGGTCTTATTGCTATCGGCTCATTGCTATCGGTATTCAATCCAGGGAAGGAAAATGCAATGCTGAATTTAATTACCTTCATAGGGCAGCCGATCATCTCACTCTTGGTAGGAGTTGGTTTCGCATTACTGCTTCTAAGGAATAAGAAGATGGATTCGATCAACTCCATTTTTGAAATCGCCATCGAAAAAGCCGGCCCAATTCTAATAGTAACCGCTGCAGGCGGAATGTTTGGAACAATCATCAAAGCGACTGGAGTTGGCACGATCGCTGGTGAAGCACTCGCTAATACCGGGCTCGGGCTTTTCATTCCCTTTGCTATCGCGATGATTTTGAAAACAGCACAAGGATCTTCTACCGTTGCCATCATCACTGCGGCATCTATTGTGATGCCGATGCTCACTCCTTTAGGTCTTGATTCTGAATCCGGGAAATTATTAACACTGCTGGCACTTGGTTCGGGTTCCATGATGGTATCTCACGCAAATGATTCTTACTTTTGGGTGATCACCAAATTCTCCGGTATTCCAGCCGAGGTTACTTTGAAAGTATTTACGACCGCCACAGCCGTCATGGGAATAATCGTTTTCATTTGTGTGTGGATTGCTTCTCTTTTCATTCTATAAAATCAGAGATGGAGCCCAAGAAGATAGCTGAACAAATTTTCCAGGCTGCGGTTGAAAGCGTTTTGCCCGATAAGCTAATTCAACAAAAAGTATCTATTCGAAATTCAACCCTTGTCATCTCCCCTCTCGAATTTTCATTGGCTACTATTCAAAATACATTTGTGATTGGCGCAGGCAAAGCAAGTGCGTTGATGACCAGAGAAATCGAAAACATTTTAGACGATCGCATTTCAGGTGGTCATGTCGTTACAAAATATGGACATGCCTGTGAACTAAAACATATTACCATCACAGAAGCCGGCCACCCAACTCCGGATGAGAATGGCTACTCGGCTACTCAAAAGATTCTTGACATCGCACATCATGCAAAAGAGAATGATCTTATCATTTGCTTGATTTCCGGAGGCGGATCAGCGTTGCTCACAGACTTTCCAGAAGGTTCTTCACTAAAGGACATCATCCTTACCAACGATCTCCTTCTGAAAAGCGGGGCCGACATTAAAGAGATGAATGCCGTGAGAAAGCATTTATCAAAAGTGAAGGGTGGCCAATTGGCCAAAGCTGCTTTCCCGGCCACCGTTGTAAGCCTGATCTTATCCGATGTGTTGGGAGATCCAATCGACACTATTGCCTCCGGGCCAACGGCCCCCGACAATTCTACATTTGAAGATGCGTGGCAGGTTCTGGATAAATACAATTTGCTTTCCGTAATTCCTGAGTCAATAAAAAATTATCTGACAAAGAGTGAACCTGAAACCCCCAAAGCAGGCGATCCTGTTTTCAGCAAAACGAATAACATTATCATCGGCAATAATAAACTTGCTCTCGAGGCCGCAAGTCGAAAGGCCAATGCGCTGGGGATTAATTCTTTTATCATCACATTGGAGTTGCAAGGAGATACAGCCTTGGCGGCAAATCAAATAGTCAATACCGCGTTGAGATTTCAGAAAGACGATTCCGTAAGAAAACCTTGCTGCTTACTTTTTGGTGGCGAAACAACACTACAGGTGACAGGCAATGGCATTGGCGGAAGAAATCAACACCTCGCTTTGTCAGCCGCGTTACTATTGAAAAATCAAAAAGGCATTACTCTTGTTAGCGCTGGCACCGATGGGACCGATGGCCCAACCACTGCAGCAGGTGCAATCGTGGATGCCGCAACTGTTGTGAAAGCAATCGCGAGTGAAATAGATCCTGAAAGATATCTAACCGATTTTGATTCGTTTCATTTCTTTGAGAAAGCCGGTGGCCATGTCATCACCGGGCCAACGATGACAAACGTGATGGATCTTGTCGTGGTGATCGTTGAGTAACGTAGCTGCTACGCTTCCACCAAAGCTACTAAGTCTTTGTTTGGAATAGAGTACGCACATTTGAAGTGGCCTTTCGGGCAAGTTCTTGATCCGTGCGAACCACAAGGGCGACAATCTAGTTTTTCC
>CAZNCO010000775.1:0-2288 GCA_964571345.1 uncultured Ohtaekwangia sp. | reverse complement strand
GGCCTGGAACTTATTGAAATTTTGAAAAAAAGGATGCACAATATTGGCATCATTATTATATCAGCTAAGAATTCGCTGCAAGACAAAATACAAGGATTGGATATTGGTGCTGACGATTATGTGACCAAGCCATTTAATTTATCAGAGTTGAACGCCCGCATCCGGTCTGTTCTCAGAAGGAGAAAGTTTGATGGCAAACGAGAAATTGAATTTCAGGAAATACGTGCGAACCCGGAAACACTTCAGGTTTTTGTGAATAACAAAAATGTGACATTAACAAAAAAGGAGTTTGATCTTCTGGTTTATTTCATCGCCAATAAAAACAAAGTTTTAACTAAAGAAACAATTGTTGAGCATTTATGGGGCGATTATATTGACTCTGCCGATTCTTTTGATTTTCTATACGCCCACATCAGCAACATGCGAAAAAAAATTGTAGCGGCTGGATCACGGGATTATCTATCGTCCGTTTACGGGGTGGGGTATAAGTTTTCATCAAATGAAACTTCTTAGAAAAACGAATAGGTACTTCATTGCTGTATCCTCACTTATATTCCTTTTCGGGGGCATTCTCTTTTACTTTTTCTTTCTAGCCATAATTGATGGTGATATAAAAAACAAGTTGCTCGATAGAAAGGATTATTGCATCAAACAACTAGAGCGATCAGACAGCTTGTTTTTTTTTCAGCATTACTCAGCCAATATGCTTGGCATCAGGCGTATTCAAAAGATAAGTATAGAGAAAGAAGTCTTCAGTGATACGAGTATTTTTGACGTGATCGAAAACAAATCGATTAATTACAGACAACTTTCTTTTCAACGTAAGATCAAAGGTATTCCATACGCCATAGAAGTAAGGAGATCTATTGTGACTCATGAGGAATTGGTAGAAGGTGTTGTAATACTTGAAGTCTTGCTATTTGGAGTATTCGTCCTTTTGTTGACAGTGATGAATAATGAGATTTCAAAAAAAATTTGGCAACCGTTTTACTTTGCACTTGATAAGATTACACACTATAAAGTCGATCTTGCGCAAAGCATGAAGTTGCCGAGGACATCAATAGACGAATTTGATGAACTGTCTACAGCGATTGAAAAAATGTCGCTGAAAATCCATCATGAATTCAACGTACAAAAGGAGTTTTCAGAAAATGCATCACACGAAATTCAAACGCCTCTGGCAATTGTACGAAATAAGCTGGAAATACTGATGCAATCGAATCTTACCAAAGAACAAATCGAACTTATAAATTCCACCACCGTAGCTGTTAATCGGTTATCTAAATTAAATGAGTCACTTATCATTCTGTCCAAAATAGAAAACCGACAATTTCACGATGTTGCCACGGTGAATATAGCGGAAGTAGTCGGTCGTATTATCAGTGGCCTGGAGGAATTGATTCAGTTAAAATCAATTTCTGTTACAAGCAATTATCACAAAACTGTGCTAGTGCAGATGAACCCATTTTTGTGCGAAATACTCCTGGAAAATCTTATAGTGAATTCAATCAAACACAATTTCCCTGGAGGTAAAATAGACATTACCTTAAACGATAATTGTTTAAACATAGCAAATACTGGAGACGCTGTTGAAGTAAATACTGATAAGCTGTTTCAGCGTTTTATTAAATCCAACACCAGATCACAGTCACTGGGGTTGGGTTTATCGATCGTAAAAGGTGTTTGTGAAACCTATCAATTTCGAACTGCATATTCGGTGAAAGATGGTATACATAATGTCTCGATTTTCTTTAAATCTGAGTAAGAAATCAATCGACAGCTGATTAATTCCACCCGCCACCCAGCGCCTGGTAGATATTGACCATAGCATTCATGCGTTGCTTTCTAGTCTCTACCAATTCGAACTTTGATCCTAGCGCATCGCGCTGTGTTAACAGCACTTCCATGTAGTCAGCAAGAGCTGATTTAAATAATCCTATCGAAATATCAATTGATCGGGTTAAAGCCTCTACCTGTTGAGTTTTAAGATCATAACTTTTTTCAAGGTTGCTGATGTTCGAAAGTTGATTTGCCACTTCAATGTAGGCATTCAGCACGGTGCGTTCGTAATTGTAGACCGCTTGAATTTGTTTTGCATTAGCAGAATAATACATTGCCTTGATAGCATTTCGGTTAATCAGCGGGGCAATCAAACTTCCTCCAGCTGAGTACATCATCGACTCTGGTTTGCTAAGCAGATAAGATGGCTTAAATGCTTCTAGTCCGAGAGTTGCTGAGATATTAAGGGTAGGGTAAAAATTTGCCTTCGCCACCTTAACATCCAGTTT
>CAZNCO010000774.1:0-2294 GCA_964571345.1 uncultured Ohtaekwangia sp. | reverse complement strand
TTTGATCGGTGTGAAAAAGACTTGTGATGTCTTAGAAAAACTAACTTGGGGTTTTGCAATGGCCAGCATTGTTTTGTCATTGGCAACTAACCTAACTACGCCCAACACCGCAGCTCCGACTGATGAAATTTTAGAGAAAGCAAAGGAACAACAGAACGCACCAGTTCTCAACCTGCCAAAGACTCAGCCATCAACAGATAGCACGAAAAAATAATAAATTTCAAATATGAAATTAAAGGAGGCCTTAGGCCTCCTTTTTCGTTTTAAAACGATTTTGAAACCTCCTTTACCAGCAGCCTCTTGGCAATAGGCATTAATGTTTGAGAGTAAGGGAACTTCAACTTTGAATTCACCAGGTAGGCTGCCGGGTTAGGCAATGATTTGTATTTCTTAATCAATTGCAGTTTGATATTCTCATATGTATTTGTGATACTGCGTTCGCTTGTTTCAATAAACTCTGTTTGAATACCTCGCATGGGCTCTTTGCTCTGTTCAAAGAAAGTGACCTGATAGCGGTAAATATTTGTTTCCTTTTCAGGAGGCTGCGTTACAAACAGGTATCCTTCTTTCGCATAAAGTGAGGTGAGGCCAACAGGTGATATCTCACATTTCGATTCAACAAATTCATAAATAAAAGATCCTTCATCAAGGGTACTTTTGAATTGAGGCAGGGCGTACTCCATAATCATTTCTATCTCCCCCATCACCTCATCATCATCAATTATTTTGCGATACGTTAATTCCAAATTTCGCAGGCTTTCGGGCGAAAGCTCGCGTGGAAAAGATTCACCCAGCATTACTTTGCTTTCCTTCAGCGCCACAAGATTGCGATAATGGAAAACTAGGTCCGAGAGAAAAGGGTACAGCTCCGTTCGGTTAAAAGAATCCTTCACTTTTTTTAAGTACGCAAGAAGCATGTACTTTTTGTATTCGAAATCGATCCACCCTTCGGTGATCCAGTTATCTTTCAGCTCGTCCATAATCATTTCGGTTTTGTTTTTCTAAATAACAAAAAATTTCAAAGATTTTAAAAAATACAAATCACCACTTAAGACCATTTGGTTTGCTTTATCGATAGCAAATCGTTTCCTTGAAATATAAACCTACTACCATGAGAACCCTTGTTTGCATTCTCACCCTCCTCCCCTCTCTGTTGATGGCGCAGAAATCATTGACCGGCTTTACAAAAGAGTCTGCCGAAGCTGAATTAAAACTGGAGGAAAAATTCAACAGCACTTTGAACGTGAAAAATGTAGATGATTTAATCAAACGACTTTCGGCACGCCCGCATCATGTAGGCTCGGCTTACGGAAAGCAAAATGCAGAATACATGCGGGATCTTTTTAAAAGCTGGGGTTACGAGTCGTCCATCGAAACCTACCAGGTTCTTTTCCCCACTCCGAAGGTTAGGTTATTGGAATTACTCGGCCCGGCAAAATTTGTAGCAAGACTGGAAGAACCCGCTCTAAAAGAAGATGCCACGTCCGGACAAAAATCTGAGCAACTGCCTGTTTACAATTGCTGGTCGCCCGATGGCGATGTAACAGCCGAATTGGTTTTTGTGAACTATGGCATCCCTGATGATTATGAAGAATTAGAGAAGCGAGGCATTGATGTGAAGGGTAAAATTGTTATTGCAAAGTATGGCGGTTCATGGCGAGGCATTAAGCCAAAAGTAGCACAAGAACATGGCGCCATTGGCTGCATCATCTATTCCGATCCAGAAGAAGATGGCTACTACCAGGGAGATGTCTATCCAAAAGGCGCATTCAAAAATGAGAACGGAGCACAGCGCGGTTCCGTAATGGATATGCCAATCTATCCAGGCGATCCTACAACGCCAGGTTATGGCTCCACAGAAACAGCAAAACGAATTGATCGAACCCGAGCAGAGAGTCTTTTAAAGATTCCGGTAATTCCTATTTCTTATGGCGATGCAAAACCTTTGTTGTTATCTCTTGGAGGACCAGTTGCACCTGAAAAATGGCGAGGCGCCTTGCCCCTCACCTATCACATCGGGCCGAGCTCGGCAAAAGTGCATTTGAAACTTCAGTTCAATTGGGACATCAAACCAGCTTACAACGTTATTGCGAGAATGAAAGGCAGTACCAACCCAGATGAGTGGGTAATTCGTGGCAACCACCACGATGCTTGGGTGAATGGAGCAAGTGATCCCGTAAGCGGCATGGCTGCATTACTTGAAGAAGCCAGAGGCATTGCTGAATTAGCTAAAGGTGGATGGAACCCAAAGCGCACCATTTTCTTTTATGCATGGGATGCCGAAGAACCTTCGC
>CAZNCO010000773.1:0-2296 GCA_964571345.1 uncultured Ohtaekwangia sp. | reverse complement strand
CAAAAACTGGTAATGCATAAATTAATCCGGCAGACGCCACATCAGAACAAGACCTCAATAATCTTTGTACAAAATCAACCGAAATCCTGGGCAGGAAATTGGACTTCGTACTTCATGCAATAGGTATGAGTCCCAACATTATGAAGGGTAAAGATTACGGGGACATGAATTACGAATGGTTTTTGAAGACTTTGGATATCTCTGCCTTGTCGTTCCATAAAGTGCTCCAGACGTGCGAAAAATTGGATGCTTTAAACGAGTATGCGTCAGTGCTGGCACTCAGCTATATTGCAGCTCAACGCTCATACCCTGACTATACTGATATGGCACAGGCGAAGGCCATGCTGGAGTCTATTGCGCGCAGCTATGGCCAGCGTTATGGACGTAAGAAGAAAGTACGTGTAAATACAATTTCGCAGTCACCAACAAAGACAACCGCAGGCGCAGGTATCTCTGGCTTTGATGTATTCTTCGATTATGCAGACTTGATGTCGCCACTTGGAAATGCATCGGCTGAGGATTGCGCTAACTATATCGTTGTGATGTTTTCGGATTTTACCAAGATGGTAACAATGCAAAACCTCATGCACGATGGTGGTTTCTCTTCATCAGGTATTACTGACGAGTTAGTAGCCCGCTTAAGCAAATAATCGAGTATTACCTTCCACTGGATGGTTGTTTTTCCTCATTGTAAAATCAACTTGGGATTGCATGTTCTTTCCAAAAGGGAAGACGGCTATCACAACATAGAAACATGTTTTTACCCTGTACCAAGGTTTGACGTGCTGGAAGCAATAAAGGCAGATTCATTTTCTTTTGATCAGACAGGAATTGCTATTCCAGGACCTTCATCAGATAACTTATGCATTCGGGCGTATAATCTTTTACAAAAGGATTTTGATTTATCACCAGTTAAAATTCACCTTCACAAAATCGTTCCTCTTGGAGCTGGTTTGGGGGGTGGTTCTTCTGATGCTGCTTTAATGCTGCTGTTGCTGAATGATCTTTTTCATTTGAACTTATCGACTCAACAGTTAATGAACTATGCTTCGCGGCTTGGGAGCGATTGTGCCTTTTTTATTCAAGGAAAACCTAAACTTGGTAGCAATAGGGGAGAGCACCTTGAAGACATTGGCATAGACCTTAGCGGATATTGGCTTTGCCTGGTAAAACCAGATGTGCATATCTCGACTGCGGAAGCTTATGCCGGTATAGAACCACGTGTTCCCGAACGATCGATAATGGAGATCATTAAAACCCCGATTGAGAATTGGAAAACTTTGTTGATAAACGATTTTGAAAAATCTATTTTCAATAAATTCTCTTTACTGAAAGAGCTGAAGGAGAAACTGTATTCGAACGGAGCTATCTATTCTGCTATGAGTGGCTCGGGCTCTACCATCTTTGGTCTTTTTTCAAAAGCTCCAAAATTAGTCAAACAATTTCCAGGGATGGATTACTGGGAAGGTGAATTAAAATGAGACTCGTACTTTCTTTTGAGAAGGGGGTACGCTGCCACCGCACATAAGATGATGAACGTTCCTACATAGAAATTCCAGCTTAGAATCTCTTTTTGACCAAAAACCAGAATTGCCAGGGTAATTCCGTATAATGGTTCCAGGTTGAGAGCCAGTTGAATAAAGAATACTGAAATTTTTTTACTCAATTGAATCATTACTGAATACGCATATACCGAACAGGCAATTGCCATCACACCGATGTAAAACCAATCGGCTGCTAGTGGTACCAGCCGCAGAGGTTCGCCTGTCAAATACTGGTTTATAATGAAGAACAATGATACTCCAATGCACGCAGCTACCATTTCGTAGAAGGTGATTGCAAATTCGTGGACTCTGTTTACAAGTTTGGAATTGATGGTGCTGAATAGAGCAGCCGTCAAGCCGGAGAGAACTCCCAGGAAGAGCCCCATTGGATATTCGAAATTAAATGAGAAGATCAGGTAAAGACCTATTAATACAGCAATGCCCAGGCTAACTTCCATGGGGCGTATTTTCTTTCGTTTGGCAATTGGCTCGATAATGGCAGCCCAGAAAGAACAAGTGGCAAACCCTACCAGGCTTACCGAAGGATTACTAACTCGACCTGAACCGAAAAAAGTTAACCAATGAATGGCCACAATCAGGCCTGTAAGAAAGAGTTTGACTAAATCCTTTCCCCTTGAAATCCGAAATGAATTCTTTGTAAAAATCATTAAAACGAACATTCCAATTGCAGCCAAGAGTGTTCTGTAAAAAACCATTTCTGCGCTTGGGATGGAGACCAGTTTTCCCAGAAC
>CAZNCO010000772.1:0-2303 GCA_964571345.1 uncultured Ohtaekwangia sp. | reverse complement strand
CGCATGTACTTGTGCTTTGACAACCCACTCTTTACCGCCAAGTTTGTTGGCAATCATTAAAGCTTCATCGACATTCCAAGCAACTTCGCCTGGTGGAACGGGTAAATTATATTTTGCGAGTAATTCTTTCGCTTGGTATTCATGCAAATTCATTGTTGGATTTCCTAAATGTCGAGTAATAATCTAGCTGGATCTTCAAGATATTGCTTTATGGCTACGAGGAACTGTACGGAGTCTTTGCCGTCAATTAATCGGTGGTCGTAAGACAATGCAACATACATCATTGGTCGAATGACAACCTGTCCATTTTCAGCAACAGGGCGTTCTTGAATTTTGTGGAGGCCTAAAATAGCGCTTTGCGGCGGATTGATAATGGGAGTAGATAATAATGATCCAAATACGCCGCCATTAGTGATGGTGAAGGTACCGCCTGTAATATCTTCGATTGCGATTTGGCCGCTACGTGCTTTTTGGCCATACTCAGCAATTTTTTTCTCGATGCCGGCATAACTCATTTTATCAGCATCACGTAATACAGGAACGACTAAACCACGTTCGGTAGAAACGGCGATGCCAATATCATAGTAGCCATGATAGATGATGTCGTTGCCATCGATCGATGCATTAATAACTGGGAAATTCTTTAATGCTTCGGTCACCGCGCGCGTGAAGAAAGACATAAAGCCAAGTTTGACGCCATGTTTCTTTTCGAAAATATCTTTATATTGTGTACGTGCGTCAACGACAGCTTGCATATTGATTTCGTTAAACGAAGTTAGAAGTGCTGTGTTATTTTTTGCTTGCAATAAGCGTTCAGCAATGCGCGCACGTAAGCGAGTCATGGGGACGCGTTTTTCTGGACGTGTTCCAGATACGATAGGTGCTGAGGTTTCTTCGTGAGAAGAAACGGTGCTGGTGGCAGCTTGCTGTTTCAAGACATCTTCTTTTGTAACGCGCCCCCCTTTTCCTGAGCCAGTGACTTTTTGTAAATCGACATCCGATTCAGCAGCAGCACGACGCGCTGAAGGTGAAGCGGCTGCGCTAGATTTTTCCTCTTTTTCAGATTTCTTTTCGGGCTCTTTGCTGGATTTTTCTTCTTTTTCAGGAGACTTAGCGCCTGCTTTGAAGGTTGCTAATATTTCATTTGATTTCACAACAGCGCCAACTTCTTTTTCAATTTTTTCTAATACACCATCATCTGGTGCTGGAACTTCTAATACTACTTTATCTGTTTCAAGATCAACCAAGACCTCGTCGCGTTTAACAGCATCACCCGCTTTTTTGTGCCAGGTAACAACGGTTGCATCTGAAACGGATTCGGGAAGAACAGGGACTTTAATTTCGGCCATGATGACGTTCCTTAAGGGAGATTAAGTGCTTGTTTAACGAGCGCAATTTGTTGTTCGGTGTGCAAAGACATATAACCTGCTGCAGGCGAAGCGGAAGCATCTCGCCCAGCGTAAGTTAGCTGTTGATTTGAACCAAGGCATGCGAGTAAGTGATGTTGTGTGCAATACCAAGCGCCTTGATTCTTCGGCTCTTCTTGGCACCAAACGACTTCTTTTGCGTTGCTGTATAGCTTTAGTTGTTCACGTAATGCTTGTTCAGGAAAAGGATAGAGTTGCTCAACGCGTAAAATAGCGATGTTATCTAATTCCTTTTCACGACGTTTTTCGAGTAAGTCATAATAAACTTTTCCGCTACAAATAACGACGCGAGTTACTTTTTTAGGTTCGATTTTATCCATCTCTGGCAGTATGGTTTTGAATTCACCTGTCGCTAGTTCATCAAGTGTTGATACGGCAAGTTTATTGCGTAACAAACTCTTAGGTGACATTACGATAAGCGGTTTGCGGAAAGGACGAATGACTTGCCGACGTAACATATGAAACACTTGTGCCGGCGTAGAAGGCACGCAAACCTGCATATTATGCTGAGCACACAATTGGAGATAGCGTTCTAGTCGTGCTGAAGAATGTTCAGGGCCCGCACCTTCATAGCCATGTGGCAATAATAAGGTGAGACCGCATAATCTTCCCCATTTTTGATCGGCAGAGCTGATGAATTGATCGATGACAACTTGGGCGCCATTGGCAAAATCACCATACTGCGCTTCCCAAAGGACTAAAGCATTTGGCAAGGTAGAAGCGTAGCCATACTCAAATCCCATAACCGCTTCTTCTGAAAGTACAGAATCAACCACAGTGAAATAGGCTTGTTTAGGATCAAGATGATTGAGTGGTGTGTAGCATTCACCATCTTTGAAATCATGTAAGACAGCATGACGATGTGCGAAAGTGCCG
>CAZNCO010000771.1:0-2313 GCA_964571345.1 uncultured Ohtaekwangia sp. | reverse complement strand
ATTTCACCCATGTTCTTCATGGATTGTGCAGCCCTGCGTGCCAGCTTCAACGTGTACCATTGCTTGAGCTTCGGTATTTTACCTTCAAGCATTTGAAAATCGGTTTTGGATATGTCAAGCAACACACAATCTACAAGGGCCTACACATACACTGATGAGAGTTGGCCTGAATAGTAACTGTCAATGTCTCCGACCCACCAATCTTCAAACGAAAGCAAGACTACACGCTCATGCCCGCTGGGGTCAACCCGGTAGGTGCGCATGCACCCTTTGTTGATGTACGCTTTAAAGTCGACCACGATGCCGGGCTGTACATAGAAAGCCTTTTTGCAAAGATGCTTCTCATGAAAACAATCTGTGAACATTTCAAATTCTTCTTCACTAAACCCAAACGTTTCTTTGAAGAGTTTAACAAACCTGGGCTGAAGGAGTGAAGCAGGGATCATGATGCAGTGCCAACATATAAATTTATCAAGGCCATTATATTTTTCCTAAAAGACTTTTGACAAAACGCAGGGTTACCAGTTGCCAAGAGGCTACTTACTGTTCTAATGCTTTCTTAAGGTTCACCATGTTTTCCTTCTCTTGTTTTTCCATCTGTATTTTGAAGATCGGAAAGATGGCGCGCAAAAACCCGTGGGGTGTGGCGATAAACCGCGTATTCATTTCCGTAGTTGAACCAGCTGTTGAGAGATTGGCTTCCAGTGTTACTTCTACAGGTCCACCGTTAGTGAAGGTGACTCGATTGGGGCGATCGTATTGGGTAATGGTAACCACGAGGGTATCGCTCATGTGCCACTTCGCTCGAAACTGCGTGCCGAGCCCAATTGGCCCTTCGCTGATCTTCTCCATCAGCAGCACGTCCGGGTTCCACTTTAGTTCGTTGTGCATGTCGGAGATGAAATCAAAAACTTCTGCTTGCGATTTTTGAATCTGTACCTGATTGGCAATTACAGTTGGGCCGCCCGAGAGAGAATAGGAAATAACCAATGAAAAAATAATGAAAGCTACAACAGCGAATACAATGCGAAGGTATTTCATCTTGGGTTTTTATTGGTGGTGATTGTCACCAGTTAAATATAATAAAGTTTTGTAGGGCGAAGAAGCCCGCTTGGATTTTCTTGTTCTTGTGTTGAATAAATTTTGGGGATGTTTCCTTTGGTTGCCTTAAGCTAACTCTCAACATCCTTGCTTCCGCCACCCTTTACCTTGCTCTGTTCTGCACTGGGAGAGTGCAGGAACAGTGTAAGGAGTCTGATCAGATTCTGATCCTGATCGAATGGCATAAGGATGCCACATGGTAGGTAAGCTATCATAAACAATCTGGAGCATAAGGAATGATCACCCGGAAGCAAGAAGGACGACATCAATTTTCTTGTTCTTTGAAGAACAAAATTTTCAGGTGCTTCATTTGGTTGAGGCGAAGCTATTCGCTGAGAGGATAACACCGAGAAAGCAGAGGGATTTCATGCACCATCAATGCTGAGTCAAGGGCTCTCAGTATGTTTGAATTTAAGAATTGTTTAGCGTTGCATCAGCCAATGTCTATTCATCTTTCTCAAAGAGTGTATTTCGGCTTGGCTGAATAGTTGGCCTTCGTTTGCAACAACTGCCTTTAGTATTCAGCACGCGTTACAACCGCTAACTCGGGGTCTGATCACTTTAAAATTTCTGATAGTTTTTTAAAAATATCATTGTTACCACTTATAAATTCCGGACTACAAACAATGTGGTTAGGATATATAGCCCAAAAACCCAAGTCTTTATCCCAACCCAGTGAAGAATATTTTGCAGCAATTTCCTTTGAATACAAAAATTGAATTTCTTTTGGAATCAATTCATTAACAAGTCCGCGAATACTATAATCACCTAAAATTCCAGAATGCTTGAATTCATATTCCCAGTTCATAGTATCCTCAATACCATCAATGGTGAGTAGCATAATGTTTTGGTACTCTAATGCCTTTTCAAAAGTGAGTTCTTTCCTCAAATATGGAATAATATTTTCTACCGAATAGAACAGGCTCTCGTACAAACTAACATATTGGTTGAATTCTGAATGAAAATATTTTAGAAAAAGTGTGACTGGTTCTCGAAAGAAGAATGTTTCCTTGAAGGTTTTATAAGACACAGGAAAAAATCGCAAGAATAATTTTTCGTAAGAATGAAACCCGACTATTTGTCTTTCAATTTTTTCTCGATCATACATTTTGAATGGAATTTTATTTTTTAACCCATTAACTATCCCCATCAATCCAGATGATGGCAATGTTGAGTAAAAACCAATAAATCCATCACAACCATTACTTTCAA
>CAZNCO010000770.1:0-2314 GCA_964571345.1 uncultured Ohtaekwangia sp. | reverse complement strand
TCGTATACATGCGCCCGGCTTCCGTTTTGCTTTTTTCATTTTTTATTTTCCACAATGCTTGCGCCAAGGTGTTCGGACCGACCCACACCGATATCCACACCGGATCGTTATCAGGTTGTTCCAATCCTTTTATGATTAATTCTGAGCCCTCAGAGTCTTTGCCTTTTCCAACACCAGCCATGCCATACACCGGTAGCCCACTTTTCACTTTTGCTTTCAGCTCTTCGCAAAGAGGAAATCCTTTTTCGTGTTTCTCTAAATTGGGTTGTACTTTTTTATACGCGTCTAAAATTTCATGAATTGACTCTGGAGCCACTCTGTTCTTTTGATGAATAGAGGTGGTAGCAATGAGACCTTCTACGTTCCATTGGTTGGAATAGGTGAGGAAGCGAATCAGCGATTGAGAATCATCAGGGTCAGCTTCAATATCAGTCAGCACGATAACATTTAATTTCTTTTCTGGCTGATTTTGGGAATAGGCAAATGATGCAACCAACAGAAGGAAATAACTAATTGGGTAGCTTGTTATTTTCATAGTCTTCAACAGTTCAGTGATGAGATAAAGATAAAAAGTTTGAGCTTTTGGGCATAGTTGCATTATTCAAGCGATGCAGTTTGATTGCGACCTAAACCAAAAAAGAACCTTTACTGATTTTAATTTCATAAAAAGGGTACATTTGTTTTATCTCAAATTAGCTGCTATGAATAAAATCTTGTCTTTGCTGTTGGTAGTGCTTGTGTTGGCATGCGCTCCGAAGAAAAAAGAAGAAGTAGTCGTTCCCGACTTCATTGACGGCCACCCTGCATGGATTATGCAAGGAAATATCTATGAAGTGAACGTGCGCCAATACACGCCTGAGGGCACGCTCAACGCATTTGCGAAACACCTGGACCGGATCAAAGATATGGGTGTACAAACAGTATGGTTCATGCCATTGAACCCGATCAGTAAACTTGATCGCAAAGGAACGCTTGGCAGCTACTACGCGGTTAGCGACTACACGGCTCTCAACCCCGAATATGGTACGATGACAGACTGGTATAATATGGTGAAGCTAATTCACGAGAAGGGAATGAAGGTACTCATCGACTGGGTGCCTAATCATACGGGTGCCGATCACCGCTGGCTTACGCAACATCCTGATTTTTATTCCAAAGACAAAAACGGAACGCCTGCTGTGATGATGGACTGGACAGATACACGACAACTGGATTACAAAAATCCGGTGATGCAAGACAGTATGATTGCTGCGATGAAATACTGGATGAAGTCTGACATCGATGGCTTCCGCGTAGATGTGGCTTGGAATGTGCCTGCTGAATTTTGGAACAAATGTATTCCTGAATTGAAGAAAGGAAAGCCAAATATGTTTTTTCTTGCGGAAGGTGATAAGGGATATTTAACCCGCTGCGGTTTTGATGCTATTTATCCCTGGCACATGTTCTTTGTAATGAAGGAAGTTGCAGCTGGGAGAAAAGTGGCAAGTGCATTAGACAGCGTGAAGATGAGCACCGATACACTATTTGCACCAAATACTATTCATCTTTTCTTTACCAGCAACCACGATGAAAACAGCTGGAATCGTGCCGACTATGAAACAATGCCTGGTCCCGTGCACGCTCCATTTGCAGTGTTTAGCCAAACGATGGCTGGCAGTGTGCCCTTAGTTTACAGTGGACAAGAGGAGCCGGTGCTGCGTGCGCTTCCTTTCTTTGAGAAAGACTCCATTCAATTCAAGAACTATGCGCGGGCTGCATTTTATAAAACGTTGTTCAATCTGCGCGCAAATAATGCAGCGCTTGCAGCAAACGCGTCATTCAAAAAAGTTAACGTAGGCGATGATCGGGCCGTATATGCCTTTGTGCGAGAATCGGGTGATAAGAAAGTGCTGGTGATGTTGAACTTATCGAAGGCGCCTCAGAAGATTTCCATTGCAGATGAAAATTTATTGAAGGAAGCCAATAATGTTTTTAAAGGAGCCAGAGAAATGTTAGCAAAGGAATCGGAACTAGAGCCTTGGGGATATTTGGTATATGAGTATTGACGAGAGATGTTGATGAGAATCTCTTTGACCTAACGAATTCATTGCAGCTGCACATGTAAATGATCATCGTGGCGAACAGCATGGCAGCCGTGAAATAAGATTTTCTCAGATTTTAGTCCAAGGCGTCTTTTTAAATGTGGTTCTATAAATATTCTTGCAATGGATTTTTCCGTTGCAAAACATTGTACCAACTCTTTCGTTCGCTCTTCTGAAAACTTGAAATTACCCTGGTTGGATTGTGAAACAACTTGCTCCAATAAACTATATTG
>CAZNCO010000769.1:0-2314 GCA_964571345.1 uncultured Ohtaekwangia sp. | reverse complement strand
GATTTAATCAGGCGATAACACAAACCCATGATGGTGCGAGTCTTCCCTGTGCCCGTTGCCATGGCGAGCAATACGCGTTTACGGGATTTGTCGTTGATAATGGCTTGCTCAACTTTATCAATGGCCTCAATCTGATACTCACGCAAGCCAAGGCCATTTTTACTTTCGAGAAATCCTTTGTTGCTCTGAATTAATTTTTCATTGGCCTCCTGAATATTTTGCTTGTATAGTTCTTCCAATCCTTTGGGAGAGAACCACGCTTGCAAAGGACGTGATGTATTCTCTTTGCTTCTTACATCCAGAAACCAAACTCCCGATTTTGTTTTGATCTGCTCAAGGTATGGGCGGCCATTCGTTGAAAAAAGAAAAGGCACTTTGTATTCGTTCCATTCACCAAGCAATTGCGCATCATTTTCATCAGCGGCAAGCGCTGCATATATTTTTGATTGCCGCAGGTCAGTTGAAATATCCTGACTCCACTTCTTGGCTTCCACAATTCCATACAACTCAGTTCCAATAAACAAAGCATAGTCGGCCCACTTGTCACCCACCTTCCATTCGGCAATGGCAAGATTTTTTCCGCGCTTTGGTTTAGTGCGCTTTAATTTAAAATTGATTTCAAGCGTATCTACTTCCCATCCGGCAAGTCGAAGTTGTGAATCGATTAGCTCCCGGGTCTCAGCTTCATCAAGATCAATATTACGCGCAGAAGTCTCGCTTCGTTTTTGTATCTCCTGTGTTTTCTCCTTAGAAAGTGTAATGGATTCTTTCTCCTGAAGCAGTGTATTGAATTTCTCTTCTAAGTCTTTATAATTTTTCTCAAGCTCATGAAGTGCATGCCTGGAGTCTTGATTTGGCGGAATGCTGAATTTAAGATCGGAGATGTTTATGTTTTCAGCCGAGTACGTTTGATAAAACCACTTGGCCACTTTAAAAGCAGACATCAAAATGGTCTTAGCATCCTCAATGGTGCCCTTCGATTCATGAGCAGCCTGATTGCCCTTATGCTTGATGTTGTGAATCAGACTAGAGATATTCGGTTGAAATATCTTCTCGTCTTCCAGAACCCGAATGCGATTATGAAGTGTATTTTCTTTGGGCTTCTCAAGTCCATGTTCCTCAAAAAGATAATCCACCATCTTCTCTTCAAAGATTCTGAGCTTCCAAAGAGATGTGGGAGGATCGCTATGCAGATTGAACTCAGCAGCACATCCAATGTTAAAGAGGATGGGGAATTCACTCTGTAAGAATTGAAAGTTGGATGGCATATCCTCTGATTTGACTATTCAAAGGGTTTAAGTTAATAAAATATGCATGATAAATCACCGATTCGAAACCAGCAGCTCTCTCACATTTACATTGAGAGCATTAGAGATTTCAATCAGGGTTTCCAAGGAAGGCTGCATATCATTTGTACACCACCGTGATACTGTCGATGTAGTAACGCCCAATTTTAAGGCAAGCCATTTATTCGTGCGTCCCTGTTCAACCAGGACTACCTTGATTCGATTAATAGCCTTTTTGGCCATTTATAATGCGTTTTAAGTCAAAAGATTATAGAAACGCATTAAAATTATGATTTTAATGAATCAACATAAGATAACCAAAAAGTGAAATAAATTGCTTTTTTAAATCAATAATAATTTTTAATAAGGCAATTAAGTGTATATTTAATGAATAAATAGTTGATGTTAAACGTAATCGATAATTTATGTGCTACTCCAATTTAGCCTCCAGTGCCTTAGATAAGACTGATGACCAGGTCATTGTCACGCATCTCATCCAGGAAGAACTTAAAAGCCGCAAGTTCTTCAACACGCTACGCACGGTAGGCCTGGATGATGCCTTCTACCAAACCGATCTCTGTAACCTTATACTGGCTCACTTTGAGTTGGATGCAGAAGCCAATGCCGTGCTGGATTTCTATTATCAGCTATTCGAGAAGCACAGCGCACACGTGGAAGCAAACCGCAGCTCGTTAGAGCAGCTTGCAGAGGCCGTCTACCGCGAGTTGGAATCCTACCGCCCCGCGTGAGCTGGCAACCATGAAAACAAGAAAACCCCGATGGCCAGTCGGGGTTTCACTCTCACCTCTCACTTTTCACTTCGCACTTCTCACGCCTGCCGTCTCCTTCCCATCCTCCTCGCTGCCCACTTAAGCAACAGTGACACCAGGAAGCTCACCAGCGCCCCCACACACGAGAGCACCGCGGTTTTCACCATGTCTCCGGAGTGGATGTTGGCCACCACGGCCAGCAGGGTGCCGGTGGCAGTGCCCGCCACCGTGCCCCCATGGCTACTGCCCGGTGTCATT
>CAZNCO010000768.1:0-2315 GCA_964571345.1 uncultured Ohtaekwangia sp. | reverse complement strand
GTGCTGTAATTTTCAGTGAACTAATCAATAACTATTTCAAAACCTTGCCCAGAGAAGATCGATTGAGTTTTCGAACGTATTATGATTATAAAATGAGAGACCGCAACGGTAAGTTCATCAAGCTATTTCAGCAAACCTGTATGTTGCGGTTTGACGAAGATGGTCAAATAGAAGAAAAGTTACTCTTTGCTTTTAAAATTGATAATATTGTTTCGCCAGATGAACAGCATCTTCGAATGGCTGCCAGGCATGAGAACTTGTTTTACAAGTTCTCCCACTCTACTCAAGAAACCGTACTCCTCGAACCGCTGACAAAGCGGGAAATGGAAATTGCCCGGATGATTGCTATGTCGAAGTCTCTCAAAGCAATAGCTGCCGAACTCAACATTAGTTTCAACACCGTAAAAGTGCACAGCACGAACATGATGGATAAACTAAAAGTCAATGATTCAATTGAAATGATAAATATTTTGAGAACGTGGGGATTTATTTGATTGTATATCTTAAAAACCAACTCAAACCACATGTTAGCTTCAAGATAAAAATGCTAGCCACTAGCAAAACTTGATCAGCTTTGCGTATTGCCGAGAGTATTTATAATGCATACACGAAATAACAAACCGGCTTTTCGTCTGTGATGGCATCGTTGAGGTCAACCGAAGTGACCGGGTCGATGTTGTCAAAGTTTTTCATTGTTGTGTTGGTGTATGTTTTTAAATCTAACTGATGGAGTAAGTGAGTGTAAATAAACTTCAGGATGATGACAAACAGATTATATCAAAGATTTGAAAAAGTTTCTCTCAGGTTTGCTTATGCAGCCTAGTTTTCTTTTCTTAGAAATGCCATCAGAAAGAAAAGATACCCGCGAATGGGTATCCCTAAACTAATATATAGCCACTATTTTTGACTAAACCATCAATTTTAAAAATACACTTATGAGACCTATTCACGATCTCGACTTGATTGCCTCAGTCGACCTTTCTTATCAAGGTAAGAAAAAAAAACCAGTTTATCATTTCGTTTATGCATCTCAGCTCTATGGGACTATATTTGCTATCTACGCAAAATTTGAGGGAGCGAAAATGGAAAAAAAAGAGGCTTTCAGAATAGAAAAGGTTTTATTAAGACTAGTGAATTATAAGGGAGTTATAAATATTGGATTTTCAAAAAAGGATCAAATTGTTAGAAAGCCGGATGACGATGGAATAGATAATCTTTATTTCGTGTTGCAGGGTGCATGTATAAATTCTGAGAAAAAATATATTTTCACTAAACCAATTGAAGTAGAGAAGAATAAACCTTTTCCGATTATTTTTAATAGGCTACTTCGCCCCTTACAAAAATTCGAAAGATACCTTGTTTCAAGGAAGGGCGATCCAGTTTCTAGCAAAATAGTGACAGAACCACCTATTACCGAATTATTTGACATTGAATTTAATGACCGCGATGGTATTGATTTTTATAACCGTGAACTAAAACCAGGAATGATTTCTTCTGATGAATTTGAAATGCTGAATCCTGGTGGCCGATGCCAAACTGGTAACGTGAGTCTAATTTATAGATGAAATGGTTTGTAATTTTTATTAGTCTACTGTATTGGCGAACGACATGTCATTCGCAGGATAATACAAGACTGTTTTTTCGTAACCTTTCTAAACTAGAATTTGATTCAGCAAGATTGAATGCTGAACGTGAGAAAGATGAAAATATGAAGTTCGAAATGCTTCAATTGACAGAAATTCTTTTTTATGAAGGGCAAAAGGAAAAGACTTATTTTAAGTTAACTAATGGTGCATCAAAAGCCAACAAAGAACTTCAATTTATTCGTGCATTAAATGAAGGATATATTTATCTTTATTATGACCAGATCAAGGGCAACTCTTATAAAAGTTTTTATCGAGCCTATCAGCTAGCCATTGAATTGGAAAATCAACCTTTTATAAAGGCTGCATTATTGGCGTTCTTTAGATATTATGATTTTGAAAAGATTCAAATCAGTGATTCTTACAAACCTCATTTGGATCATTTTGAAAAACTAAAGGATGATTACATTGACGAGTTTTGGTTCACGCTTTACAAATTGATTTTTTATTCAAAACCACTAAAATCTATTGGGATAGATTCACGTTACTTTGAATTAGTAAAATCGATGAATGAGTTTGAAAACCATATTGATATCCACAGTCCGGTTTTGACTTTCGTATTTTTTGAACAAGCAATTAAATTTGAAATTGCTGGAGATCTGGTTAATGCAAAGTCAGTAGAGTATTACAAGAAAGCAATTAGTCAAGCTAAGAACTATCCTTTCCTTAAAA
>CAZNCO010000767.1:0-2320 GCA_964571345.1 uncultured Ohtaekwangia sp. | reverse complement strand
AAACAATTTCGTGTGACCATAAGTCATGGGATCAGATCTCCCGGAAACGGAATAGCCGGGAGTGCAATATTGCTTAGCCAAAATCCAAACGAGAAAGAGCATGAGACTGATTTGAACGCAATTAAAAGTGCAGCTGACAATCTTAAGGTAATCATAAATGATATACTTGATCTAGCTTCGATTGAGTCAGGTAAGCTTAAGTTTGAACAGATAGGATTTAACCTTAGTGATCTTTTGGAATCTTTGATTAAGACTTTTTCTTTTCAAGCAAACGAAAAGAATATCACTCTTTCCTATGCTCTTAAAGAGGAAGCCAATCAAATCTATTTTGGAGATCCGGTAAGGCTGAATCAGATTCTGATCAACCTGAGCAGCAAAGCCATTAAGTTCACACATCATGGAAGCATTTCCACTAATTGCTGGGTAAAGAAAAAAGAAAAGAAAAGACATTTGGTCGCTTTTGAAGTGAGCGATACAGGGATAGGTATTGCTCCTGACAAACTCGACACCATATTTGAAAGCTTTAGCCAAGCCGATGCGAGCGTAACACGAAAATATGGCGGCACAGGGTTAGGTTTAACTATTGTAAAACAGTTGGTTGAATTACAGAAGGGCAAAATAGTCGTTCGTAGCGAAGAAGGGCGGGGTTCTTCATTTACATTCTATATCCCATATGAATTAGGTAACAAAGCAAACATCAAAGGGCATCTGCAAAAAGACTCACCCTTGCTTAAAAAAGGGCTTGGCTTTTTTTCGGTGCTACTGGTTGAAGACAACGATATTAACCGACTTTACGCAAGTAGCATTTTAAAAATATGGGATTGTAAGATTGATATAGCAGAAAATGGCTTCGTGGCGGTGGAAAAAATCAAAAATGAAAAGTACGATGTCGTTCTCATGGATATTCAAATGCCTGTAATGGACGGTTTTGAAGCTACGAAAGCTATTCGGTCTTTACCTGCACCGATGAGTCATGTACCTATAATTGCACTCACGGCTAATGCTACCAAGAGAGATGTAGATCAATGCCTAGCGTCAGGTATGAATAATTGCATTGCAAAACCATTTACACCTGAAGATTTATATGGCGTGCTGTTAAAATACGTAAGCACATCAGCATCGGCTTCACCCTCAACAGTTAATCAAGTAACCAACATTTCGAATTCGGATATTGACCTTTCCTACCTGAAAATGATCTCAAACAATAATACTAAATTCATTGAGGAAATGATAGAGGCTTTCTTATCCTCGATCCCTAGAAGCATCGAGGATATCAGAAACTTCGCAAGCCAAAGCAACTTTTCAGAACTAGCAAGGGCCGTTCATAAAATCAAGCCATCCCTTACATTGATGGGACTGCAAGAGTTAAAAGATTTAGCCGTAGAAATTGAAAACCAAATAAAGCTTGAAAAAAATTACTCTCATTTGAAAGCAAAATCTGAATTGCTTTGTAACAAGCTTGAGACATCTCTCAACAATCTCAAACTTGTTAACAAGGCTGGCTAATTAGAGTTTAACACTACTAATTTCTTATAAACAGGAGGTTGTCCCTGCGTACCAATTGCAACCAGATAAACCCCGTTGGTCAAATTGGCAATATCAACTGTCTTCACACCATTTGATGCATCGGAGAAATCTCCACTCATTACATTTATTCCGCGCTGATCTGAAATTTTCCAGATGCAACCATTCGGAAAATCTCCCGGTAATCCAAAATGGAACTTTCCGTTCGCAGGATTTGGATAAATAATTATATCATCCGCAGATAATGTGTTTTTAGTAGGATTCTCCACAGCTGTAATGGTTGATCCCGCTACTGAAGGAGAAGGCGCCACTAAGCTTTGTAAAATTTCTTTGGTATTGAAGTTCTGAATGAATGCCACCAACAGCAAATTGGATGGTTGTGAGATATATGAATTTATCTCTACATCCCCAGTTGTATAAGTATCTGTATCACCAATATGCAACGGGTTTGTATCGCTATAATTGAAGACCTTTCCGTTGTTGCCAAACAAAAGCTTCCTCACTACATTTCTATAAATGCCCGGGTTCTTATCCGGAGACTTTATTTCCACCTTACTTTCCACCAAAGCCACATTCACAATCAAGGGGTAATTAATAAGTGTATCTGCCTTTATACTTAAGGTTACATTTATAGAAGAACTGGTGTTCGTAACACTATTGAGGTTGAAAATATCTACCTCTGGGTCTTTTAATGCCCTTCTATCAATTTCTATCGCTGTTATCTGGTTATAATCGCCCGTTGAGAATTTACCATTTTGCATCCCATCCAAAACTGTATAGGGCGGCTGTTGTGCCT
>CAZNCO010000766.1:0-2321 GCA_964571345.1 uncultured Ohtaekwangia sp. | reverse complement strand
CTATTGGGGGGCTCCGGTTTGTGCCCCATCACGTGCTTCGCTTCTTTCAGGATTAAGTCAGGGACACGCTAATGTAAGGAACAATCAATTTGACAAAGAGCTTGCCAATCAATTGACATTGGGTAGCGTGTTAAAATCTGCCGGCTATAATACTGCTGCTATTGGCAAATGGGGATTGCAAGGTGATGGGAAGGGACCCGATTGGCCTGGTCATCCATTAAAACGTGGCTTTGATTATTACTTTGGTTACATCAGGCATCGCGATGGTCATGAGCACTATCCGAAAGAAGGTGTTTATCGAAGTAAAACGGAGGTATGGGAAAACTATTCGAACATTGCTGCTTCACTCGATAGATGTTACACAGGAGATTTGTGGACTGCAGTAGCCAAGCGTTGGATCAGACAAAATCAGGAAAAGAAGGCCGCCCCATTTTTTATGTATCTCGCGTATGACACACCTCATGCAGCTCTGGAACTTCCTACGCAAGAATCCCCTCCTGGTGGTGGGTTGAACGGAGGGATTCAATGGCTGGATACCCCCGGAAAAATGATAACGACCGCCACTGGTATTCCGGATTCGTGGATAGATCCAAATTACATTCATGCCACGTGGGATGATGATAAGAATGCAAATACACCGGAGGTTCCGTGGCCAGATACATATAAGCGATATGCTACCGTGATAAGTCGAATAGACAAGCAAGTGGGTGACTTGATTCAGCTTTTAAAAGACTTACAGATTGATAAGAACACGATGGTAGTCTTTTCATCTGATAACGGTCCATCAATAGAATCTTATCTGCCTAAAGAATTTGTGCCAAATGAACCTACCTTCTTTTCTAGTTTTGGTCCGTTCGATGGTATAAAAAGAGATGTTTGGGAAGGCGGGGTTAGAGTACCAACTATTATTTCGTGGCCCGGCAAAATAGCAGCATCCTGGAGTCTGGATTCGCCATCAGCATTTTACGATTGGCTGCCAACCTTAGCAGATGCAGCCGGACTAACTGCTCCGGCCTATAGTGACGGAAGATCATTATTACCAAGTCTTATCTACAGGAATTATAAAGATGAAAAAAGAACAGTCTATATAGAATACTTCGAGGGAGGTAAAACTCCGACTTACGATGATTTTGATGTAGCGCACCTTGGCAGAGTAAGAAACGAAATGCAGCTGTTAAGATATGGCGATACGGTTGCTGTGCGCTATGACATTCGGAAGGGAGAAGACGACTTTGAAATATACGATATCAAGTCAGATCAAAAGCAGCGGAAAATTCTTAACGCTAATATTAAATCAACTAAACAGGAAGAGCTGAAGCAAGCTGTTCTGAAAAGGAGGGTGCTCAACCCTTCCGCCAAAAGGCCTTACGATAGTTCCTTAATAAAGGGTGTTCAGGTACCTTCTGATGTGAGTGCAGTTGTAAGTTGGAAATATTATAAAGGAACTTATCCTTGGCTAGTAGACGAGTCGGGATTAATTCCGGATAAATCCGGATCAGATATTGGAATATCGAAAGACTTAAAATTTAACAACACAGAAGAAGGTATGGTTGTTTTGCAAGGATATCTGCACGTTAGCCAACCTGGAAAATATTCGTTTGGTGGTTTAACGGATGAATCTCTTTTACTAAAGATTTATGATTGCAACATTGTTTATCAAGACAAGCATTTTCGGGAAGGCAGCCCCCCGGATGGTTCTATTATGCTTGATAAAGGTTTTCATCCCTTTAAAATTTATCTTTTTAAGAATACCATAAAAGAGCTTGCCGTTCCGTCAATCAAAGTTGTTGATTCAGTAACAGGGAAAATGAAGATGTTTGCCGATTACGTGAACTAAAAACATGAACCTTGGTATGTATTCTGCTTTAAATAGCAAATAAGATCGCCTACTACCAGCTCAGTGGAGTAATCCTATTTTTGACACCGCCACTTTGTTTTTTTGAGTCGGAATTGATTTAAGCAAAATGACGTATTAAACCCACCAGGTGACGAATATGCCCTCCCTATTAAAAACTATCGGAAGTTAGTTTTGGATGTTGTAATCACATTTCCCGCTGCATTTAAAATCAATTTCAATCATGCAACGACCATCCTTTCTAATACTTGGACTTCTTGGGTTATTGCTAATCTTGAGTTGTGGCAGCGCCCGATTTCAGAACGACAATCAAGAGAGGCCGAACATTGTTGTCATTCTTGCAGATGATGCCGGCTATGCAGATTTTGGATTTATGGGAAGCAACGATATTCTCACCCCCAATCTCGATAATTTGGCAAAAGATGGTGTGGTGCTCACAGATGCTCACGTTTCAGCTTCAGTGTGT
>CAZNCO010000765.1:0-2324 GCA_964571345.1 uncultured Ohtaekwangia sp. | reverse complement strand
AAATTACGGTGTGAACGTTTACCAAACAATCTCCTTCCAATTATTCTTGTCAATGAGATGACAAGTGGAAAAAGATTGTCAAGTTATTAAACAGTAAAACGACAGATTGGTTTATCTCTCAGAGCAGCTCAAAAAGAATTACGATCAAGGCGATCGTTGCCACCATTATCAGGAGGAACCATTCCTTCTTAATAAAGGTCTTAACTATATTGAAGAGCGTTTTCATAAAAAAATTGGTCTGATAAGATCATGATTCTTACTTGTCAGAAACCGAACCATAAAATCATGATTTTGGAAATCAGGTATTTACAAAACTTTAAAGGTTGGATAAATCCAATTAAAGGACTGTTTTCCACTTTTGGGATGACGTCAAACTCAGCTAATATTGTCTTAATTTTACAAGAACAACCACATTTGCTCTCATGTATTTGATTTTCGATACGGAAACCACCGGTATTCCGCGCAATAAAACTGCACCTCTTACTGACCTTGAAACCTGGCCGCGACTGGTTCAGTTTGCCTGGCAACTTCATGATCACAAAGGCAAACTTATTTCACGGCATAATCATATTGTTAAGCCTGAAGGCTTTGATATCCCATTCAAAGCAGAACAAATACACGGCATCTCTACCAAGCGCGCACTGGAAGAAGGTATCAACCTGCTGGATGTTATCGGTTTTTTTCTGAAGGACCTGGCACAAACCAAACTTTTGGTTGGTCATAACATTGAATTTGACATAAACATTATTGGAGCCGAACTAATTCGATGTGGATTAACTACCGAACAATTTTTATCTCTCGCTAAAATAGATACTGGCATTTCTTCAACGGAGTTTTGTCAACTGCCAGGAGGAGTTGGTGGTAAATTGAAAATGCCGCGGCTTACCGAGTTACATCAGATCCTTTTTGGAAAAGGTTTTGAAGATGCTCACGATGCAAGCTATGATGTGGCCGCCACTGCGCGATGTTATTTTGGATTGATCAGCAAAAAGGTTGTAACGCCATTTGATGCTACTCCTATTGACGAAATTATTTATGAAGAACCTGACTTAGAAGCAGGCAACTCGGCAAAGCGTGAAAAGAAGCAAAGCATTTCCTCTACCACGATTAAGGTCGAAGAATTAACAACCGCTCCGTTCTGTCATTTGCATCTGCATACCCAATATTCTGTATTGCAAGCTACCCCTGATGTGGCCAAGTTGATTCAAAAGGCAAAGCAGCAAAATATGCCGGCTGTTGCCATGACGGATCTTGGCAATATGTTTGGCGCCTTTGAATTTGTAAGCGAAGCGCTGAAGCATAACATCAAACCAATTGTAGGCTGCGAATTTTTTGTATCCGAAGAAAGAAAGAAAAACAAATTCACGAAAGACAATCCTGACCGGAGGTTTACGCAAGTACTGCTAGCAAAAAATAAAGCCGGCTATCTTAATCTATCCAAACTAAGTTCATTTGGATTTACGGAGGGTCTTTATGGGATTTACCCGCGCATTGACAAACAACTGATTGAACAATACAAAGAAGGTCTCATCGCTACTACTGGCGGTTTGGCCAGTGAAATTCCTTACCTCATTCTTCACGTAGGTCAAAAACAAGCAGAAGAAGTTTTTAAATATTATCACTCGCTCTTTGGCGAAGATTTTTATATCGAACTGGGCCGACACAACACAAGAGAAGAAGATCGGGTAAATGAAACGTTGCTCAAGTTCGCCCAGAAGCATAACGTGAAATATTTCGCTGCGAACGAATGCTTCTATCTCGAGAAAGAAGAATCCAATGCCCACGATGTATTGCTTTGTATTAAAGAAGGTGAATTTCAATCTACACCTATTGGATCAGGAAGGGGAACACGCTATGGCTTACCCAATAACGAGTTCTATTTCAAATCTCAGGAAGAGATGAAGTCACTCTTCCACGACTTGCCGGAGGCAATTGAGACCATAAGTGAAATTGTTGATAAAGTTGAGAAGTATGAATTGAAGCGTAGCGTAGCACTTCCCAAGTTTGACATTCCAAAAGAATTCTCATCCGAAGATGAATATCTGAGGCACCTCACGTTTGAAGGCGCTAAAAGAAAATATCCGGTGGTCACTCCAGAGATCAAAGAGCGATTGGATTTTGAATTGGAAACGATCAAGAAAACCGGGTACCCTGGCTACTTCCTGATCGTACAAGATTTCACTTCGAAGGCGAGAGAGATGGGTGTGAGCGTTGGGCCAGGTCGCGGATCTGCAGCAGGTTCGGCAGTTGCATTTTGCATTGGTATCACGAACGTAGACCCTGTTGCTTACGATTTACTGTTCGAGCGTTTCTTAAATCCAGAC
>CAZNCO010000764.1:0-2324 GCA_964571345.1 uncultured Ohtaekwangia sp. | reverse complement strand
AACCTGCTCTCTCTTGGAGCTATTGACTTTGGCGTTATCGTAGACGGAGCGATTGTGATGATGGAAACAATTTTAAAAAGAAGGGAGGAAGATTCTACAACAGAACTGGAAGAACAACACATAGGCAATGAAGCGTTGCAAGTAGCCCGCCCGATATTATTTGCTACCCTGATCATTATTACAGCTTATCTCCCACTGTTTGCTTTTGAACGAGTAGAAAAAAAATTATTTACACCAATGGCATTTACGGTTAGTTATGCACTGATGGGTGCACTGCTGGTAGCAATGCTGTTGATTCCTGGTATAGCCTATGCTGTTTATAGAAAGCCACAAAAACTTTATCATAATAAGTGGTTGGAGAAATTGACGAACCTTTATAATCATCGAATTGAAAAAATTCTTGATAACCCACGACAAGTGCTGGCACCTTTGGCAGGAGTACTGATCGGAGCAGTCATCCTGACTTCTACGGTCGGTAAAGATTTCCTCCCAAATCTTGATGAAGGTTCGATTTGGTTACAGGTGACGTTGCCCCCAGGTATCTCATTAACCAAGTCAAGAGAAATGGCTGATTCCTTGCGAAAGGTGACTCTAAAACATAAAGAAGTGACGTACATGGTTACTCAACTGGGTCGCAACGACAATGGCACTGACTCATGGACGCCCTCTCACTACGAATGCTCGATCGGCATATTACCTTACGATCAATGGCCAAGTGGAAAACATAAGGAAGACTTGATCAATGAACTTGCCGCAGACTACGCAAAAATGCCTGGGTACACCGCAGGGTTCTCTCAGCCCATGATCGATGGCGTAATGGACAAAATCGCAGGCGCACACAGTGAGTTGGTAATAAAAATATTTGGCGCTGATTTCAAAGAAACCCGCAGAGTAGCTGAGGATGTGCTGAAGACTTTGAAGAAAATAAAAGGCGCTGTTGACCTCGCTATCGACCAAGAGCCGCCCCTCCCGCAGCTTCAAGTTAAGATTGATCGTGAAGCAGTGGCACGCTACGGCTTGAACGTTTCTGATGTAGCTGATTTGATCGAGGTGGCGATTGGTGGAAAAGCCATTTCTCAAATATTCATAGGCGAACGGGTTTATGATATTACATGTCGCTTCAATGAAGAGAGCCGAAACACCCCTGAAGCCATTGCCAACCTAATGCTCACTACTCCAGATGGAGCCCGCATTCCAGTTTCTCAGGTTGCCAAAGTTGAATTAAATACCGGTGAAAGCACGATCACACGCGAAATGAACAAGCGTCACCTCACCGTGAAATTAAATTTAAGAGGAACTGACCTCACCTCGTTCGTTAAACATGGTCAAGAACAAATCGAGAAGGAAGTCAAATACGATCACGAAAAATACACAATCAAATGGGGTGGCCAGTTTGAAAATCAAAACAGAGCTTATTCACGACTCACCGTGATTGTGCCGATGGCCTTGGCGATCATGTTTGTTTTACTCTATAGTGCATTCGGCAAGTTCAGGCAAGCAGGCTTGATTTTGTCTGTAGTTCCCCTCGCATTATTTGGCGGGATGTTGGCGCTAAACGTGAGAGGAATGACATTAAATGTATCATCGGCAGTTGGATTCATCGCATTGTTTGGCGTAGCAATTCAAAACGGAGTGATCATGATTTCAAACCTGAACCAATTAAGATTTCAAGGGATTCCACTTAAAGATGCGGTAATCGTGGGAACGAAACTAAGATTCCGTCCCATCCTAATGACGGCAACGGTGGCTATACTCGGCCTTTTACCTGCTTCTTTAGCCACTGGCATTGGTTCGGACGTTCAAAGGCCATTAGCAACTGTAATTGTATATGGCCTTCTGTTCGCAACGGCCATTACATTGTTTGTTTTGCCAGCGTTGTATTACATGATGGAGAAGAAGTGGGGTGAAGATCTGGTTTTGCCAATTGATGAAATTAAATGATGAAGAGCGGACTCAATGCTATGAGGACTTTTTTTGTTGCAGCATGGCTCGTGGCTGGATTTGGAGCACTTGCTCAAGTGGATACAAGTTTTAGCAAAAAACCAATCTTGTACCCAGACTATCTCGATCAGGTTGGGAAAAACAACCTGCTTTTTGCTGCTGAAAAATTCAATGTTAGCATAGCCGAAGCTGGGATCGAAATAGCAAAGGTATTTCCCAACCCTCAATTGTATTATGGCTATTTTGATAATGGGCAAAACCGGATGAAAATGGGCTATGGTTTTTCAGTAAATGCAAGTACCACCATCGAGCTTGGCGGAAAGAGAAGGGCGCGAATTGACCTTGCTTCAAATTACAAATTGTTATCCCAGTCGATGCTGGAA
>CAZNCO010000763.1:0-2325 GCA_964571345.1 uncultured Ohtaekwangia sp. | reverse complement strand
AGTAAGGACATCGCTGAATCTCTTAGGGCAACTTTTAAAGAGAAAGTTTTTAACACAACTATTAGACAGAACGTAGCTCTGGCTGAAGCCAGCGCTAAGCGAAAGGATATTTTCTCGTATAGTCCCGATAGTTTCGGAGCGATTGATTACATGAACCTCGCTAAAGAAATTTTACAATGAGCAAAGACTTTTCAAGCTTGTTAGGTGGAGCACTTGCAAGCAAGCAGTTAAATGATTCCTCAATTCGTGAAAAAATAATTGTAAGACCAGAGTTTAAAGAATTGATTGAGGAGCTTAAGCCTGAGGAACTAGAACAATTGGAGGCAAATATTCTTAAAGAAGGCGTTAGGGATCCAATAGTTGTGTGGCCCGTTGATGATCATTATGTATTAATAGACGGACACAATCGCTTTTCAATTTGTCAGAAACACAAGCTTGAATTTCCTTTCAAGAGAATTGATTTTACTTCTGATGATCAGGCAAAGGACTGGATGATTAAAAACCAATTGGGAAGGAGGAATCTTTCTCAGGAACAACAGAGCTATCTGAGAGGCCTTCGATATAACCAAGAAAAATCTCAGGGCAGGAGGTCAGACTTAACTTCTGGTCAAAATGACCGAAAGTTGGTTGCAGAAAGTACTGCTGTTTCCTTGGCAAAAGAGTATAATGTAAGTCCGAAAACAATAGTTAGAGATGCTGAATTCGCAAAAGGGGTAGAGACAATTGGAAAAAAAGATCCCGAGCTAAAACGGCAAATACTCAAGGGTGAATCAAAAATTAGCAAAGCGAAAATTCAACTTCTTGCCAAAGAACCAGAAAAGATTGAAGCTGTGATTAATGACACTCCAGTTGAAGTTGGATCTGCCAAAAAAAAGCTCACTGCGGAAGAAGTGTCCCGAATAGCCTTTGATTACATAAATGAAGAGGGGAGTATGCCACAAGCAGTTTATCATCGCTTGGGTAGAAGTATTGAAAATATTGATCCGTTAGAATTTTTTCAAGTGTGGGACGAGAATAGAAAGATCAAAACTTCAGCAAAATGAAAATGTTAAAGTGTAATAACTCATTGATAAGTAATTCTATTCTTTTTAACAAGAACAATTTAAACCCCATTAAGTCTAAGAAAGAATAAGGGTTATAGCCCACTATAACCCTTACAGGGTTGTGGGCCCTCCGGGGAAATTCAGAAACCTAAATGATAAGAAAATGAAAAAGAAAACGTCAATCAACATTAGGCCTGCTAAAACTAAAATAAGTGAAGCCCACAACGAAAGGAAGGTGAAACTTGATTATGTCATGCCAGAACTTACAGGAAACAATGAGCATTGGAAAGAAGACTCTATTGCATCAAGATTAAATACAATCAAAGAAACATACTTTATGCAGGTAGGGTAGAAGATGCAACCGTCATCTGAACCGATCAGAGAAGGTGTTGTTGTGATCAAGGAAAATACTTCTATGGCCGCTCTTCAAGATCTTGCTCGAGTACTAAAAGAACGTTTTGGAATAGAGTGCTTTCAGATTCATATCCATCGTGATGAAGGGCACATTGTTACAGAGAAGGAAGCTCAAACAGCGAAACTGTTAGGAAAAGAAGTTCCTGAAGTTGGTAGGCCAATAATCAATCATCATGCTCATATGATCTTCGATTGGCAGGATAAAGAGACGAGGCGGAGTATCAAGCTTAATCCAGCCGACACACGTGAGATGCAAACTATCACAGCTAATATTTTGGGCATGGAACGTGGAAACGAGAATTCGAAAGCTACGCGACTTGAAGCAAAGGAATTTAAGGCTTTTCGTGAAAAACTAAATAATAGTGCTTCTGAAGAGATTGGAGAACTTGAACGGAAGAAATTAAAAGCCATCCGAGAACTTGAGGATATCCTAAGTCAAAAAAAAAACTTATTGCCTGGCTTGATGGAGCTCGAAGCCGAGGTCATGAAATGGAAAGCATTCTTCGCAGGATCGAAGGTGAGTTACGATCAAATCTTGCAGAAATTAAAAGACTCAAAGGAGGAGCTTCAGCTGCTTGAGGCAAAATTTGGCTTGCTCAGAAAACTCGAATCATTGCCTTGGCTCGCTTGCAATAATAGTAATGTTCAAGCATGGCTATCGGGACATGGGTTTCAAGGCATTCAAATTAAATCGGAAAAGGATCACTCTATCTACTTTCAATTTGGGAAACAAATAGCGCGATTAGAGGACATGCGTCCGGAGTTCCACGCTGCTGTAAAGCGACTTCTGTTTGATAATTCTTCATTCCAAAATGAAGTTGACACAAAGGCAAAGCCAAAATCTGAATTGTTGAGGTCACTTGAGGCT
>CAZNCO010000762.1:0-2327 GCA_964571345.1 uncultured Ohtaekwangia sp. | reverse complement strand
ACGTGTCGCTGAAAGATGGGTTGATGGCAGCGAAAATTACCGATGGAAAATTAAGCGTGGAGCCTTTTGATGTGAAGTTTGGAAGTTACAAAACCAATGTCTCCGGGTTCACCTCGTTGGATGGCGGCATCAACTACAACTTAAAAATGAACGTGCCTGCGGGAAAGCTGGGTTCGCAATTCCAGAGTTTCTTAAATCAGTATGGAGGTGCGAATAATTCTACGAAAGAAATTCCAATTACAATCGGCTTAGGAGGGACTTACAAAGATCCGAAGACAACACTTGTAACGACCGAACAGAAGCAGCAAGTGAAAGAGGCAGTGACGAACGTAGCAAAAGAGAAAGGCAAAGAAGCCTTACAGCAAGCTGTGCAAAATACTCCTGTGAAAGATGTTGTGAACGATTTATTAGGAACAAAGAAAGATACTGTTAAAACAAAAACCGACAGTACAAAAGCTCCGGTTCAAAATTTGTTGCAAAACAAACTTCAGAACTTGTTGAAGAAAAAGAAAAACTAATTCCTTAAGAACTCAACTTGAAATATTTTCTTTTTAATTCCCTTTTTCAACGAGAAGGATGGCTTTCCTCTCATTTCGTTGGTGTTGATGAGAAAGGATTAATTCAATATTTGTCAAGCGAAAAGCCGGCTGATGGCGAAATAGAAAAAGTGGAGGGTTTTGTGCTTCCGGGTTTTCAAAACGCTCACTCGCATGCATTCCAATATGCAATGGCGGGCCTTGCAGAAAATCATCCTTCCGGAGTTGATGATGATTTTTGGACCTGGCGCGAAGAAATGTATAAGTGTGCACTTTCAGTTGATCCTGGTCAAGCTGAAGCAATTGCTGCGATACTTTATGCAGAAATGGTTCGCGTTGGGTACACGCACGTTGCGGAGTTTCATTACCTTCATCACGATAAAGATGGAAAGCCTTATTCAAATCTCGCTGAGATGGGTGAGTGCCTGGTAGCTGCCGCGAAATCTGCCGGAATTAAAATTACTCTTGTTCCGGTTTTTTATCAGAAAGGAAATTTTGGACAAGAACCTCAACCACGACAGCGTAGATTTATTTCGAAAACGGTTGATGATTATTTCAAGTTATTCGAGGCATCGGCAAATGCGATAAAGAGTTTTAAAGATGCTTCACTGGGAGTAAGTGTTCACTCGCTTCGGGCAGTTGATTTGAATGACGTGAGAAGAACTTTTGAGTGGGCTCCGAAAGATTTACCTTTTCACACTCACGTTTCGGAGCAAAAGAAAGAAGTGAATGATTGTCTTGCCTTCTGTGGAAAGCGCCCGATGCAATGGCTGCTGGAAACTCTTCCTGTTAGTGAACGTTTTCACTTAGTGCACTCAACTCACCTTGACGATCAGGAATTGAAATTACTTGCCTCGTCAAAAGCAAATGTCGTTCTCTGTCCATCCACAGAAGGGAATCTTGGCGATGGATTTTTCCGGATGAAAGAATTTGTAAATCTCGGTGGACATTGGAGCATCGGCACAGATAGTCATATTGGTCTAAATCCCCTCGAAGAATTCCGAATGATTGATTACCGCCAACGCTTACTTACTAATCATCGCAATACTTTTTCAGGAGATGCCGCTTCTTACCTAGTTAATGAATCAATCTCTTCGGGAAGAAAGGCGATGGGAATCGAGACCAAAAACAATTTTGAAATCGGGAAGCCGTTTGATGCGGTTGTCTACAAAGCAAATTCGCACCTGCTTGCCGAAACATCAGACAGAAATAGAATGTCAACGATTCTCTACACTTCTGATTCCAGTCGCGTATTGGGAACAATTATAAAGGGAAAATGGATTGTGAAAGATGGGCACCATATCAATGGCAGATCAATCAAAGACAACTTTTCAAAAGCCATGCGTGAGTTGAAGAACCGATAGTTTTCCGTTTAATTAAAATTCATTTAACATTCTCATTTTTTTTCGGTAATTCGGGATAGTCAAAATCTAATCCCAATGAAAAAAATTTTCCTCCTCCTGATTTGTGCAGCCGCACTTGCCATAACCGCCCAAGCGCAAAAGAAAACTGAAAAGACTTCGGAACAGTCAAAGTTTGATGCGGATAAATATAAAGGTCTCAAGTGGCGAAACATTGGCCCCGGTCGTGGAGGCAGAGCGAATGCAATTGCGGGGCATCCTTTGAACGATAACATTTATTATGTCGGATACACAGGTGCTGGAGTTTGGATGACGGAGAATGCAGGTATCTCTTGGAAGAACATCTCAGACGGATTTTTCAAAGTTGGATCGATCGGTGAAATCGCTGTAAGTACGGCTGATCCGAATGTAATTTATGTAGGAACTGGGG
>CAZNCO010000761.1:0-2328 GCA_964571345.1 uncultured Ohtaekwangia sp. | reverse complement strand
CCATCTGGATTGGGCAGAATATCAGACTCTACTATAAAAAGAATTGGCTTACCAGAGCACATGTAGTTGCTCGCGATATTACAGAGTTGAAGAATGCAGAGCAAAAACGTATCGATGAATACATTTTGTTACGCACAATCATTGATAATATTCCGATGAATATTTATGTCAAAGATCTTCAATTAAAGAAAATATTGGCCAATCGTGCAGAGTGCGATTACCTTGGCGTGGCAAGTGAAAAAGAAGTTTTAGGGAAGACTGATTTCGATTTTTATCCGCAGGAATCTGCACAAATATCGCGCGCAGAAGATCTGGAGGTGTTGAAGGGGAAACCCATGCTTACAGAGGAAACGCTCAACACAAGAAAAGAAGGAAAGCAAACCTGGTTTCTGGTTTCAAAGGTGCCCTTGAGAAACCAACGGAATGAAATAGTTGGTGTATCAGAAATTAGTATAGACATTACTGAAAGAAAGAAGACCCAACAAAAGTTGTTGGAGAGTGAGCGGCTCTATCGGTTGATATCGGAAAATTCTTTGGATGTAATTAGTATTCATGACCTGGAAGGTAACTTTCTTTTTGTTTCGCCTTCCTCTATCAATCTGCATGGGTATACCCCGGAAGAATTGGTGGGTAAGAACGGAAAAGATTTTATTCCTAAGGAAGATTGTGACGAGGAAAGGTATGAAGCATTTTTAAAGGGAATTCGAAATAGAAGACAACAAACCATTCAATTTAAAATTCGAAATAAGAAGGGCGAAATGGTTTGGGTCGAAAATTTAGCAAAGCCTATTATTGAAAATGATAAGGTGGTCGGTTTTCAGTCTTCGGTGCGTAATATTTCCAACTGGAAGAATGCGGAAGAAGAACTCAGAAAGAGCGAAGAACTTTTTCGACTCCTTTCGGAGAATTCCACTGACATCATTTGCCTTCATGAAGCAAACGATCGGGCTACTTATAAATATGTTTCGCCTTCGATCAAGACGATACTGGGTTATGAACCTTCCGAACTGATTGGCACCAGCCCGTTTGACTTACAACATCCCGAAGATGCAGCGAGAATTAAAGCTGGTACCAATTTGCAAACTATTCAGGGGATATCTGTTGAGAATGTTGAATTTCGGATGAAACGAAAAGATGGAGCGTACGTGTGGATGGAAGCCTGGACAAAACCTTTTTTTGACAAGGCAGGCAACGTGGTCTCGTTTGAAACATCTACGAGAGATATTACCCTGCGGAAGAAAGTAGAAGAACAATTGCTAAAAGCAAAAGAAATAGCCGAGAGCGCCACCAAAGTAAAGTCGGAATTTCTTTCAATAATGAGTCATGAAATACGAACGCCATTGAATGGTGTAATTGGTCTCATTCAGCTTTTGATTAACAATAATCCACGCCCGGATCAGGCTGAGAAATTACAGTTGTTGCAATTTTCGGCCAACAACTTGCTGGGCCTTCTTAATGATATTCTAGATTTTAATAAAATTGAGGCGGGAAAGCTTACACTCGAGAATATTTCTTTCAACCTGCAAGAATTGTTGGTTCACATAGTAAAAATGTTCGAGCCCAATGCGCGCGATAAAAAGCTTGAATTAAAACTCGTGCTATCGGAAAACATCGAGCCTCTTGTGAAAGGTGACCCTGTGCGGATCAGTCAAGTGATTACAAACCTGGTTACGAACGCGATTAAGTTCACAGATCATGGCACTGTCGAGATATCAATCACACAGGACCATGCGCGAAATTATTTGTTTGCCGTGAAAGATACTGGCATTGGCATTCCGCCCGAAAGGCTTCAGGCTATCTTTGATACATTTACACAGGCAGACGTAAAGACAACGCGAAAATATGGGGGGAGTGGATTGGGGCTCACTATTTCGAAACAGTTAGTAGAGATGATGGGCGGCACTATTCAAGTTAAGAGTATACAAGGTGAGGGGTCCACGTTTTACTTTTCGCTTTGCCTCCCACAAGGCGAGCAATTGCAGCCAGCGCAAACAAAAACATGGAATGGCGCTTTTAAAGGACGCAATGGTGTGCCGCGTGTTTTACTCGCAGAAGACGATAAGGTAAGCCAGACGGTAACAAAACAGTTTTTGACAGATTGGGGCTTTGAGGTAACTGTGACGGCCAATGGGCAAGATGCAATTGACATGATTAAGACGGTAAAATTTGATTTCATTCTTGTGGATATTCACATGCCTGGGAAGTCAGGCTTTGAAGTAGTGTCGGAAACCAGGCGCCTCGCTCACGATTATTTCAAAAGCGTACCCATTATAATGGTAACCGCTTCGTCTCTTGACGAAATCAAAGCGGAAGCGTTTGACTCGGGCG
>CAZNCO010000760.1:0-2342 GCA_964571345.1 uncultured Ohtaekwangia sp. | reverse complement strand
AGGCAGCGGATACTAGCAGCAGGATAACTATCATTTATTCATAAGTTTCCTTACACGTAATCAATTATGATTCGATCATTTGCATTAATTATTTCATTTCTATATTTCTCAAATGGACGTGCTCAAATTTCTGGTAGAATAGTTGATAGTAAAACACGCCAACCAATTGAGAACGTTGAGGTTTTCATAAATAACACTACCCTTGCAACATCAAGTGATGCAAATGGCAAGTTTGAATTTCAATTTGCGCTAACCGGATTTCTTGATCTTGTGCTTCACAAGCAAGGCTATTCTGTTTTTCGTTCGTCAATAAAAATTCAGGGTGGACGAAAGTATAATTTAAATTTGACGCTAACTCTTGCCAAAAGGAAAAAGGGAAAGCCACTCACGATCACTGAGAATGAAATAATAAAAACCAATTTAACACAAGTACCCGAATCAACTGCTGAGGTAACAATCTTGAATCAAGCTGATCTTCGTGTAGTAAGGAGCCACGATCAATCAATACTTGTTACTAAAGCGCCTTTGGTAATGCAAAACAAGGTCACAGGTTATTTATTAAAATATTTTTTGACAGGACTACCACTTTCTGAAATTTCACGAGCCCCGGTTTTATTTGAAAATTTGCCCGACTCGGATGTAAAGCAAAGTATAGAATGGGAGAAAAATCGGAAGAAGTATTTTAATGGTTCATTGCGCCACTGGCTCATGTCCGCGGTGGCAGGTCGCTTGCGCGAAGAAGGATTCTCTTGTCAGGATGCCGATGGTAACGAGGTTGAATCAAAAACTTTTGTTACAAGTTCTTCGCTTGTAGGTTATAAGAAAATAAATGTCCAGAAGTCATTGTTGATTCGCTATCAGAAAGATAATTCACCTGCTGAAGTCAGTCAACTGATGGCGAGTTCAAGTGTGGATGTAAATGAAATGGGGATACCAATCAATCCTAAAGCAATCTTCACAAGTGGCCAAATGTCTATGAATGGGCTAGCTTATCAGTTACCAATTGATTATCTCCCTGTAGCTGGAAATGTGGAGGAAGTTTTTTCAGAGGCTATGATGAGATTTTATGAAAAAATATACATTCATACAGATAAACCATATTACTATCCAGGCGAAACCATTTGGTTTAAAGCTTATCTCAATTATTATCATAAGCCATGGAGAGACTCTTTGAGTAAGACCTTGTATATAGAATTTATCGGTCAAGGTAAGAGAAAATTAATGGAAAAGATGTTGCGAATAGACAGTGGCACTGCTACCAACGATTTTATTCTTGCGGATTCACTGAAAGAGGGAAATTATTATCTCAGAGCATATACCAACCTTAACAGGAATTTTGGTGACTCCAGCTTATATGTCAAAATAATCCCTATTCTTAATTTGAAAAATAATCTGGACACACTTATCTCAAATGATCTTAAGCAAGGAGGTAACGTAGTGATCACACCAGATAAAAAGAAATATCACACACGGGAAAAAATATCGTTACGTTTTGAAGTAAAAAGTGAAAATCACTTAGCTATCAATTCAAATCTTTCTGTCTCTGTTACGGATATGAATCAAGTTGCACCTATATTAGAAAAGCAAAACATTTTGAACTCACTTCAAGTTGATCCGATCTGTAAAATTTCAAATTGGCAATTCAACCAAGAGAATGGAATTGAATTGCGAGGACGGTTTCTTACTAACAATGGCAAGCAAGAAAGTGTACCAATAACGATTATTCAAACAAAGCCACGAAATCTTTTTTATGTTGAATCTAATCCGGATGGTACTTTTTTGCAGTCGAATCTCAATTTTAATGATACAGTCTCATTCGCTTTTAAGGTAAACTCAGCAAAAAATCACTCATTCGGAAAATTTGAATTGTTCTCACGAGAAATTCCATGCATGTGTTTCAAAGAATCGGCATTTAAATTAAAAACAAAATCTACAGGCTCGCGTCAGATGATTGTATCTGAATACATCAATCCCAATAAGTCCAGAATGCTGGAAGAGGTTGTGATCAAAAGTCGAAAAATTCAAGAGATAGCAGACAACGTGCGCAGCTCATACGGCTCACCCGATGCAATAATAACAGAGAAGGATTTCAAGCCAGGCCCTAACTTACTTTATTCCATTTCCGGGAAAATTGCAGGACTTTTTGTTGATCCACTTAATGAGACAATTTATATTTCCAGAAGCAGACATCAATCCATTATGAATCAATATGACCCTTTATTGATGATTGATGATGTGCCTGTTAGCGGTAAACCCGGACCGATACTTGCAAATCTGAATCCCGCTTCAGTACAATCCATTTCATTTACAAAAAGACTTAATGTGTTATATGGTTCGCAGGG
>CAZNCO010000759.1:0-2351 GCA_964571345.1 uncultured Ohtaekwangia sp. | reverse complement strand
GTATTTGGCGATATTCAACCACTTTCCGTTGATTGGGATTCACTTTTCAAGCAAGCAGATTGGTTTCACTGGACGGGTATCACTCCGGCAGTTTCGGCCAACGCAGCAGCGGTTTGCCTTGAAGCAGTTCGCGCTGCACGAAGAAATAACGTTACGGTCTCTGGTGATATTAATTATCGGAGAGTGCTTTGGCAATATGGAAAAAGAGCTGACGAAATCATGCCTGAGTTAATTGAACATTGCGACTTGATCGTTGGTGGCGTAGAGGACTTTAAAAATTGTGCAGGCATTGATGCTCTCAATTTTGAGGATGGCTGTTTAAAGATGGTAAAACGTTTTCCGTCTGTTAAGAAAGTAGCAACTACGCACCGCGAAGTGATCAGTTCATCGAACCAATCCGTTCAAGGGATCTTATGGACGAAAGAAGGGATTTTGAATTCAGCGCGGCATCAGTTATCTCCAATTGTCGATAGGGTTGGAGCGGGTGATGCGTTTATGGCTGGTTTAATTTTTGGCGAGCTGTCGTCAATGTCATCTCAGCAAACGCTAGATTTTGCTGCCGCTGCATGCGCATTCAAGCACTCTGTGGGAGGAGATGTAAATGTTGCTACTGTAAATGAAATTGAAGCGTTGGTAAACAATCAAAACACAGGAAAACTTTTACGATGATGGCGGATAAAAAAACGATCGTGGAGGTTATTGGTTTCACCGGGCTGGTTCCACTCTTTTATCACGATCATGAAGAAACTGCAAAGCGCGTAGTTGAAGCTGCTTACTTTGGTGGTGCGCGGGTCTTTGAATTTACGAATCGAGGGGCAAAGGCGTTCGATGTATTTAGAACTCTTGTCAAATTTTGTGAACATTTTGATGGTTTTTATTTGGGCATCGGCACGATTATGAATCAAACGGATGCAAAAAAATTTCTGGAAGAAGGTGCGCAGTTTTTAGTTTCACCCATCTTCAAGCAGGAATTGGCAGAGATAGCACGAGCACGAAATGTTTTGTGGATGCCGGGTTGTGCTACGCTTACAGAAATAGTAAACGCATCTGAAGCGGGAGCGGAGATTATCAAGATTTTTCCTGGTTCTGTTCTTGGGCCTGGATTTGTTTCTTCAGTGATGCCCGTTATTCCGGGCTTTAAATTGATGCCTACTGGAGGAGTAGAGCCGACAAAAGAAAATCTGCAAGCATGGTTTAAGGCTGGAGTTTATTCGGTTGGAATGGGTTCACAGCTTTTTACGACTGAAGAGATAAAATCTAAAAACTGGCAAAGTTTAAAAAGCAAAGTGCAGTCAGCGATGGAGACGATACGACTTGTTAGGTCATGATTATGAAGAAAATTCCATTTCAAAATATCGATTGGTCCACCATCCCAAAGACAGTGCATAAAGGTGAATCCGGAATCGCGTGGTGGCAAACAATTCAGTATGACGGTTTGCGTGTGAGGTTAGTTGAATATTCGGAAAACTACGTTGCCGATCATTGGTGTCAGAAAGGACATATCGTTCATTGCCTTGAGGGCGAGTTCGTCACTGAGCAGGAGAGTGGTGAAAAGTATGTTCTTACCAAAGGAATGACTTACGTTGTTTCGGATGAAATGAGCTCACATCGGTCAATAGCTAAAAATGGAGTAAAGCTTTTGATCATCGATGGTGATTTCTTAAAGTAACTTTAGGCCCATGCCTTTCGCAAAAACCTCAGCCAATTTTTGCTGGTAATGTTTTCGATGTCTTCTTTTTTGTAACTACGTTGCGAAAGTAGAGTTGGAAGCTTTTGAAGGTCTGCAACTGTCTCTATGTCCACTGGACTTTGTTCTTTGCCAAAAGCACCATCTAAGTCTGACCCGATACCTACATGTTTGCTGTTGCCAGCTAGCTGGCAGATATGATCCATGTGATCAATTAATTTTTCGAGCGTCACGTTCATACTTTGCGGTGTGGAAGTTCCGCGCACCCAATTGGGCACCAGCATCCAAGCATCCATTACACCACCAATCACTGCATCGCGCTCGATCAATACTTTTAGTTGTTCATCGCTGAATTGACGGTTGTGAGGAACGAGCGTTCTACAGTTGTTATGACTTGCCCACACGTGTCCTTTAAAGTGATCAAGGGCTTCCCAAAAGCTGTCATCGCATAAATGTGTTGCATCCAAAACGATATTCAGGCGTTCCATCTCTTTTAATAATTCACGTCCACTGTTTCCAATCCCGTCTGTGGCATCTGTTCCCTGTGCATAGCGCCCCGGACCATAGTGAGCAGGCCCAATCGCACGCAGCCCATAGTTGTATGCACGCTCTAAATGCTTGAGCGTAACAATTGAATCAGCCCCTTCCAAGCTCAGTATATATC
>CAZNCO010000758.1:0-2351 GCA_964571345.1 uncultured Ohtaekwangia sp. | reverse complement strand
TACTCACTGGAAGATAAAATTCAGACACTCTACGCACATGCCACTTTCGTTATGGCGATTCGCTACTATAGTTACAAAGTAAACCTTTATCTTCTGGGCGATGAATACGTAGAAGTGTTTGTGAACCATAAGCACGCCATGATTGACCGCATTGAATTGCTGGATCGCACTCATTCACGCATGAAGTTCTATTCTGATCAAATAAAACTCGCTCTTTAGTTTCTTTATTTGGTTTTTAGTAGAGATCGCTCTACTTTTGCATCCCACATCGCGGGGTGGAGCAGTTGGTAGCTCGTTGGGCTCATAACCCAAAGGTCACAAGTTCGAGTCTTGTCCCCGCTACTAAATTTGAAAGCGATTCATCTCAGGATCGCTTTTTCTTTCTATGCACCGTTCTGGTTTTGTAAGCATTGTGGGGAAACCTAATGTGGGAAAAAGCAGCTTGATGAATAAGCTGGTGGGGGAAAACCTATCCATCATCACGGCCAAGGCTCAGACTACCCGTCACCGTATCATGGGTATTTTAAATAGTGATGACTTTCAGATTGTGTATTCAGATACGCCTGGTCTTTTGGAGCCGAAATATCAGCTGCACGAGGCGATGATGAATTATGTGAAAGTATCGCTCGAAGATGCGGATGTTATTTTACTCATCGTAGAGTTGGACGAAAAGTTTGATGAAAAACTCTTCGCCCGCTTTCAGCATTTGAACACACCTATGATTTTGCTGATCAATAAAATTGATTTGGCCAAAGGATCGCAGGTGCATGATAAAATTGACTATTGGAAGGGGCTACTTAAGCCTTCTGAAATTATTCCCGTATCAGCAAAGACGGGTGAAAATCTTGATCAGGTATTTGGTTCTATCAAGAAATATTTACCTGAGCATCCCGGCTTTTATCCGAAAGATGATTTGACCGATCGCAGCGAACGCTTTTTTGCTGCCGAGATTATCCGTGAAAAAATATTTCTGAATTACGAACAGGAGATTCCTTACAGTACTGAGGTGAACGTTGAATCCTTCAAAGAAGAGGAGAAAATCATCCGTATTCGCGCAGTTATTTTTGTTGAGCGCGATTCGCAAAAAGGAATTGTGATCGGCAAGGGAGGATCTTCTTTAAAGAAAACAGGAACAGACGCCCGCAAAGACCTTGAAAAATTCTTCGGCAAAAAAGTATTTCTGGAAACCCATGTGAAGGTGGCCGACAACTGGAGGAAGGAAACCCAGAAATTGAAAAACTTCGGCTATCTCGATAGTTAAGCCGGGAGGCCATTAGCCGATTAGCCAATGAAGCCTTAACTTGCGCGCTTATTCATCACCCATTGGTGGCGAATCCTTGAAAATTGATCACTGAATGGCAAACATCGTAGCGATAGTCGGAAGACCCAATGTGGGGAAGTCTACATTTTTTAATAGGCTTGTAGAACAGCGCCAGGCAATTATGGACGACATGCCGGGCGTGACGCGCGACCGCCATTATGGTTATGCAGAGTGGACCGGCAAATTTTTCACCGTAATTGACACAGGTGGTTACGTTACCGGCTCAGACGATAAGTTTGAAAGCCAAATCCGCAAACAGGTAGAGATGGCGCTGGATGAGTGTACGGCCATCATCTTTATGGTGGATTGCCAAAATGGATTGACCGGCTATGACAAGGAGTTTGCAAATCTTATCAGGCGATCAAAGAAGCCAGTTTTTATTGCCGCCAACAAAGCCGACACGCCTCAAAAAACATTGATGGCTACTGAATTCTATGAGCTCGGCATGGGCGAAGTATTTCCCATCTCTGCCGAGAACGGATCGGGCACAGGTGAATTGTTGGATGAAGTAATTAAAGTTTTGCCTTCAGAGGGCGTGGAAGATCCGGATGCAGGCATTCCAAAAATCGCCATCGTGGGAAGACCAAATGTTGGCAAATCATCGTTGCTGAATGTGTTGCTTGGGTCGGAGCGAAGCATCGTTACAGATGAAGCCGGCACCACGCGTGATGCCATTCATTCTCACTACAAAATGTATGGTAAAGACTTCATTTTGATTGACACTGCAGGTATCCGAAAGAAATCCAAGGTGACACAAGACGTTGAATTTTATTCTGTTTTGAGATCGCTCCATGCGCTGGAAGAATGCGATGTGTGTATTGTAGTGATTGATGCTGAGCGCGGTTTGGAATCGCAAGATGTTAACATCATTAGTCTCGCGCAAAAGCAGGGAAAGGGCATCGTCATCATGGTAAACAAGTGGGACTTGATTGAGAAAGATGGAAAGACTGCCGATAAGTTGAGAAAAGAGATGGAAGAAAAGATTGCTCCCATCAATTACATTCCTTTCATCTTTGCCTCGGCTCTTACC
>CAZNCO010000757.1:0-2352 GCA_964571345.1 uncultured Ohtaekwangia sp. | reverse complement strand
GAGATGACACGACAATGTAAAAAGGCCTTTTTAGTGCTTTGCTTTTATCACCGCTCAAAAAATTAATTGTAAACATAGACATTAAATGCTGATGAGCAAAATAGAAGCCTTTTTTTTCATTTAAGATTTTTTCATCGCCTTTCTCGGTTGTGCCAAGCGTACAGTCAAACCAATTGCTGGTAGTAACTAATCTGACAGCCTCAACGATTTCAGGTAGTTTATCTTTTAGTATCGGAGCTGCCTTCACTGGTGTTATCGCGCTCTTATATTTTTCGACTCCGTTTTCAAACGAAACAGAACCAATACGATAAATCTCAGGTGAAAATTGCTGATCGAAACTAAGTTCAAAAAAAGTATATTGAAAAATCAGCAAGCATGCAGTCATGCTCACACACAATCCAAACACGTTGATAGACGAAAACAACTTATTCTTGCCCATCATACGGAAAGCCATCTTAAGATTATTTTGAAATAACAGCATAGGCATTAATTGTTTAGATTGGTTTCGTAAAAGGATACCTGGACGAAAATACCTGATCACATTCCAAAGCAATCTCCGCTTCGCCTTTCTTTCACCAAACATTTTCACATCGCGCTCAAACTTTTGAAGCAAATCTCCTTCAATCTCTTCCAGCAGGTGCGGTGGGCAGAACACGTGAAGAAGACGGAAGGCAATATTTCTATTTACAGAATTCACCGAAAATTATTCAGATTTCAAGGTGTCCACTGGGTTCAAACTAGCAGTTTTTAAAGCGTGCGAGCCAATTGTGAGCAGTGTCAGGAGCAGGGGAACAAACCCTGCTACAGCAAATATCCACCACTGCAATTCAACATGGTAAGGAAACGTTGAAAGCCATTCAGTCATCAGTTTCCACGCAACGGGAAGACTGAACAAAATCGCAAAACAAATCAGTTTCAAAAAGTCATATGAAAAACGTAAGAACACATCGGGGGTACTCGCACCAAACAATTTGCGGATACCCATCTCCTTTAATCGCTGCGCTGAAGAAAGCACAGCTAGTCCTAGCAAGCCCAGACAGGAAATAAAAATTGAAACCAGCCCAAATACATCGGACAGCTTCTCAACCACTTGTTCGCTATGGTAAAAGTTTGCGTATTCTTGATCTATGAACGCATATTGAAATGCATACCCAGGATTAATTTTTGCGTAGAGACTTTGTAAACTTTTAATTGCCCCGGACAAATAACCTGGCTCAATTCTAACGAGTACCGTCCCGAAGTTTAACGTCTCTTTAACGTCCATCACAATCGGAAGCATGGCATGATGAAGCGATTGACCGTGATAGTCATTCACCACGCCTACGATTATTCCATCTTTATTGAATACACTTATTTTTTTTCCGATGGGATCCTTAATCCCCATCAACTTTAAAGCAGACTCACTGACAATAAAACTTGCTGTATCAGACTTAAAGTCTTCGGAAAAATCGCGTCCTTGTACAATTTTTAAACCCATCAGTTTTATAAAATCATAACCAACTGATGTAGGAAGAAAATCAACCGGATGTTCTGGGTTCCTTCCGTCCCAATTTACGAAAGGGCCACTCAGTCCCATTGAATGCGGGATTTGCGAACTCCGATCAACGTAAGTCACACCAGGAATTCGCAACGCTTCTTTCTTGAAAGTCTTATAATTTAAGATCAAATCTCCTTCAAGTCGAAAATAGAATATATTCTTCATGTCATATCCCAGATTCTTATCCCTGATAAATGAGGTCTGCATGGTTACTACCAGAGCCACAACAATCAGAACGATGGATATGGAAAACTGGAAAACTATGAGAGCTTTTTTAGGGCCTGTAGACTTTACGGTTAAACCTTGTAAACCTTTGATAACTTTTGACAATGGCGCAGAAGAAAGATACCCAATTGGATATATCCCCGAAACAAATCCAATAACTACCAACAAAACGGATAACTTAAAAAATAATGTGACATCTGAAAAAGGGATAAAAACCTTTTTTTGTGTCAATTGATTAAACCAAGGCAAGCAAAGTTGTGCCACTATCAGGGCAAAGATCAACGCAACGAGGACAAGCACCAGAATTTCAAAAGCAAACTGAATCCAAAGGTTGAACTTGCTAGCGCCTATTGCTTTGCGAATCCCGACTTCCTTCAACCTCTTTATTGATTGAGCCATTGAAAGGTTTGCAAAATTGATGAAGGTGATGAGCAAACCAAAAAACACAGCAATGGTTACTGAGCGCACATTCTTTATCCTTCCCGTAGTTGGCTCTCCATTTTCAAATTCTCCGTATAAATAGTAGTCTCCATAGGGTTGGAGTTTTAAGTCCAATTGAAATCCCGCATCCTTTGGAAAATCAATATGGC
>CAZNCO010000756.1:0-2362 GCA_964571345.1 uncultured Ohtaekwangia sp. | reverse complement strand
GCGCCCATTAGAGAAGAATTTGTTATTGGAAGAGTTAAAGTGGAAGCATCAGCCACAGCATAAGTTTCACCACCGATTCAACTATTTTTAACTGTTCGGCGCGCCGATAGATAAACGAAGCAGGCTATGCTTATCGAAAACACGAACCGCAGATAAAAGCGCCCAGAGTCACGCCTCTGGAGGGCGTGTACACGTATTGCTTCGCAATACGTGGGCGCGGGAGTCGAGAACCCGCAGGGTTTCGGCATGATAAACGCAGATGAACGCAGATTTGTTGTCAGGTATCATGAAAAAAGCGAGCGCGCGGGGAATGCGCCGGGGGCGAGGCGCCGTGCGATGGGGCGTGCATGGGGGCTGTGTTTGCGGGAACAAAGAGTTTCAAATACAATCGATGAAATAAAACTCTTGTTATTGCTTGATTTATTTAATATTGTCGCGTTCAGCTTTTAATTGTCGGATATAGGCATCCACTAATTCTTTATCCGAAGAACTAATTACTTTTGCACCACAGAACCCGCAATACCAACTCTGTTTCGTACCTTCAATTGGCATCATGTATTCATCACAGTTCTCACATCGTTTGTGGGGTCTTTTGGTCATATTCATCACCTATCCCTTAGTTCAATAAAAACCGAATCAACTCCTTGGCCCTAAAAAATTTTGGTGCCAAGAAAGTCGCAAAGTAGCCGGTGGACTTTTAAGATTTGATGTAATGTTCTAATTTTCAACTTTGATTTTTCCATTTTCTTGTATGCGTAGTGTCTGCCATTCGTAATTTTTTCGCTTAATAACTTCTTCGATACTTTCTTGAACTTTTCGATGATCTGCTTGGTTTGTTTGTCTATCTAGGAGGATTATGTTCTTGATTGACTTCAATTCTTTCATCCCATTAAATACGATATAATCAATTGGATGGAATAGAACTTTTGCGTCATCGGGATTAAGATCACGTGGTGTAAAAATAGGATCAATTTTTTTTACTATTTCTTGCGCACCACAACGGCCTGTCTCCCGAGCTTTATCACGAAGTTCCTTCTCTTTCTCAAAGCGGAGAAGTTCATCTAATCTTATGTTTTCCAGCTCAATTTTGTCCATCCAGTCACGCACTGGTTTTCTTTTCAAAAATATCTGACAATCGCTCAAACGAAAGAAATCTTGACAATTCGGACAAATTCCAATAATTCGTCGTTGCAAGTGAAAGAAATCGAGAACGTCAGACTTCATTGTTCACCTCTATTTCATAGGTATCCCAAACAACCTGTTTATTTTCGACTGAATCCCGTATTACTTTCTGAATTTTACTGAGACGAGAGCTACCAGTTTTGATTTCAACGAATAATATTTTGTTAACAAAACCATTATTGTTTAACCCATCAAAAATAATATAGTCTATCGGTTCAAACAACGAACGGCAGTCGTTGTGATTAAAACAAAATTCTTTCATTGAGGGTGCAATACGTTCCAGAATTAAACCGATGTTGACGGCCTTAGCTCCAACCTCTGACCTTTGTAAACTTTTCTCAATTGATTCTATGATACTTCTTTCTCTTTCTTTAATTTCTTCCAGACGCTTTTGATAAAGTCTCTTGGCGTCGGAAGTAAAATCATCAAAATAGAACAGGCCAGCATTTTTAAGAAGCATTGTTTCCCCGCAACATGGGCATTCTGCATAGAAACTATTTTGCTCTAGAATGCGAATAATCTCTCTTGCTCTTTTTGCAAAATTCAAGTGGTCATCCCCATAATATATTTCTCATTCTTTGAGATTTCCCTCTTTGTATCATATTGTCATCCTTGCCCATACACCAGAACTGTTAAACAATATTTGACTTAGTATATTAACCTTACGCCATTTTACTGCCCAAAATCAAGAAAAAATTGAAGCAAATTTTATAAAAAATTTTACTCCTGAAAAGAAGTCCATTGAGCATCTGCGCGTGGATGCCTCCGACCTCGATCGGGAGTGTCGCGCCGCACAAAACCAAACCCATCCCCCGCCCCGCTAACTATTTCTCCCTCCCCTGCAATTAATCCTCCATGCAAACCCCTTCCAAGCAAAAGTTCGAGGAAGAATACACCCTGTGGATAAGCTCCGCAGCAAAAGACATCGCCTTTACCCTCAACCAGTTGAAGCCCGATGAAATAAAAATCATCATCTCCCGAAACGAGCAGTATCTTGAAAAACCCGGCTCCGTCTTCGCAGCCGAAAGTCTCGAACCTGCCAAAAAATTAGTGCCTCCAAACATACTGCTGCTTTCAACCGAGGCTGTGGTCTTCTCGCAGAGCATCTTTGCCCCGTATCCGGGTGTGCTTGATTATGCCGTGGCAATGAACAGGCGCTATTACCTTGGCTCGTGGTATT
>CAZNCO010000755.1:0-2364 GCA_964571345.1 uncultured Ohtaekwangia sp. | reverse complement strand
GTATACGAGGGAAGATTGAGCTTATACATCGTTTAAAAATAGAAAATTTGTAACATGAAGACGAAAAAAGAAATCGTAGAAAACTGGTTGCCTCGTTACACAGGCGTTCCGCTAAAAGAATTTGGAGAATACATTCTACTCACAAACTTTGACAATTACGTCAGAAAATTTGCTGAGTGGCACAATGTTCCGGTTTTTGGAGAAGATAAAGCGATGCTATCGGCCACATCCGGTGGTATCACCATTATTAACTTCGGAATGGGTAGCCCCAATGCCGCGACTATCATGGATTGCCTTACGGCTATCATGCCCAAGGCGTGCCTCTTTCTAGGAAAATGTGGTGGTCTAAAAAAGAAGAATAAATTGGGCGATTTGATTCTTCCCATCGCTGCTATTCGAGGAGAAGGAACATCGAACGATTATTTTCCGCCCGAAGTGCCTTCCCTTCCTGCCTTTGCATTACAGAAAGCAATATCAACAACCATACGAGATTATAACCAGGATTATTGGACCGGAACTGTTTATACTACCAACCGGAGAGTTTGGGAATGGGATGAGCATTTCAAAGACTACCTCGTAAAAATCCGCACAATGGCCATTGACATGGAAACGGCAACAATATTCTCTACGGCATTTTATAACGAAATTCCTGCAGGCGCTCTTTTATTAGTTTCAGATCAGCCGATGATTCCGGATGGAGTAAAAACGGAAGCAAGTGATCACAAAGTTACTTCCAACTATGTTGATCTGCATGTACGCATAGGTATTGATTCATTAAAGCAATTGATCAATAACGGAATTACCGTAAAGCACCTCCAATACTGACATGAAAGCCGCAAAAGTTTGTCTATGGATTGGATTGATTACACTCAATCTGTTGTCATTTCATATAAGTGGGCAAGGTGGATATTATCCGGATTCTGTCTGGCAAACAAAAAAGCCTGCTGAGCTAGAAATGAATGCTGCGCTGGTCGATAGTGCTGTTCAGTTTGCAATCAACAATGAAACAAAGACAGATATAGATCTTCGCATTGCCAACATGAAAGCGTATGCCAATGAGCCTGACTACAAAATCGTTGGCCCCATGAAATCGCGCGGCAAACCAGCCGGACTGATTATCTATAAAGGATACATTGTAGCGCAGTGGGGAGATATAAAAAGGGTAGACATGACTTTTAGTGTAACCAAAAGTTATTTATCCACGGTTGCAGGTCTTGCTTATGATTCAAGGCTAATAAAGAGTGTTGACGATAAGGTGGTAGATTACGTTGAAGATAAATTTCAGGGAGAGCACAATTCTAAAATTACCTGGCGTCATCTTCTAACGCAATCGTCTGATTGGTCCGGTTGCCTTTTCGATATTTGCGATTGGGCTGATCGCCCTCCAAAGCAAGGCGGCATTGACGACTGGAAAAACCGCAAGCTGCTTGAACCCGGAACTAATTTTGAGTACAACGATGTGCGCGTAAATCTTCTCTCCTACTCTCTCTTACAAGTTTGGAGAAAACCCTTACCTGCCGTTCTGAAAGAGAAAATCATGGACCCTATTGGAGCCTCTACTACCTGGAGATGGCATGGCTATGAAAATTCGTTTGTCACGCTGGACGGAACAACCATGCAGTCTGTAAGTGGAGGCGGGCATCACGGTGGAGGTTTGTTTATAAATACGCTGGATCAAGCGCGCTTCGGGCTCCTCATCTCCAGAAATGGAAAGTGGAAAGAAAAACAATTGGTTTCTTCTAAATGGATTTCTATGGCAAAGGGACCATCGGCTCCAAATCAATCGTATGGTTTCATGTGGTGGACAAATGCCTCTGAGGATTTAAAGGGTGTTTCAAAGAATATCTTCTATGCGAATGGCTTTGGTGGAAACTACATCGTAATCGATCCGGAACACGACTTAGTTTTAGTTGCGCGCTGGCTTGATCCTGCTAAGTTGAGTGATTGGGTAAAATTAGCTACACGCTCAGTCGAAAAGGTCAAATAATTTTAAACAGAGGCAACAAAGAAAATCATCTGGTTACTGAATCTACATCCGTGCCTTTACACTCTTTTCAATTCTAATTTTTTAATTTGACTTACCGGCTTATAAAAGAATTTAAAATGTACTCAGGAAGCCTTATCTAGTGCAGCGGAGGTTGATGCCCTGCGGGCAATTAATAATCCAATCGAACCAAGAACAAAAAAGACAATGAGGCTGAGTACCGAATTTTTCATACCCAAGAATTCATCAATATATCCAAAAGTGAAGATACCAATGACGATGGCTATTTTTTCTGTGACATCGTAGAAACTAAAAAAAGATGCTGTGTCTTTTGTTTCGGGCAGCAACTTACTGTAGGTGCTGCGACTAAGAGATTGTAC
>CAZNCO010000754.1:0-2366 GCA_964571345.1 uncultured Ohtaekwangia sp. | reverse complement strand
GTGATGGGAATCACAGATGGAACGTACATGGAAGTAAAAGGTCCTTTGAATAAAGGCGATGTAGTTGTGACAGGATTGAATCAAAATTCGAAAAATACTACAGCTACACAAAATCCATTTATGCCTAGAATGCCAAGCAGACGAATGCGTTAAAGTATGTCCGCAAGTAACCTGATAACAGTAAAAAACTTGGTTAAAACCTATCGAACCGGAGATGTGGAGTTGCATGCCTTAAGGGGCGTTTCTTTAACCATTGACAAGGGTGATTTTGTCGCCATTATGGGCGCAAGTGGCTCGGGCAAATCAACTTTTATGAATATTCTTGGGTGCTTAGACATCCCCACCAGCGGAGAGTATTTGCTGGATGGAGTAAATGTTTTGCAGCTGAGCAAGAATCAATTGGCTGAATTAAGAAACAAAAAAATCGGTTTCATTTTTCAATCGTTTAATATTCTTCCACGCACTAGCGCCCAGGAAAATGTTGAACTCCCGTTGCTCTACAACAATGCTATCAGCTCGGATGAACGCAGGAAAAAAGCACGTATCGCATTGGAAGCTGTTGGTTTGGCAGATCGCGTGAAATCTTTGCCTAATCAATTATCAGGAGGGCAGCAACAACGTGTGGCAATAGCCAGGGCTCTGGTAAACGACCCCGTAGTTATTTTAGCAGATGAGCCTACTGGTAACCTTGACTCACGCACTAGTTATGAGATCATGGAGATATTCCAATCGCTAAATGAAAAAGGCATTACCATCGTGATGGTAACACACGAAAGTGATATTGCACAATTTGCTTTAGAAGGTATTGCCTTTAAGGACGGGAAAATAATCACCCAAACGAAAGTAATCAATCGCAAGCACGCAGCCGATGAATTAAAAATGCTCCCGGTGCCATCGGAAGAAAATACATTCGCATGAGAGTTTTAAACCTGGTAAAAATTGCAAATCACTCGTTGACAAAAAACAAGTTGAGAACATTTCTCACGATGTTGGGAATCATCATCGGAGTAGCTTCAGTGATTGCTATGTTAGCGATTGGTGAGGGCTCCAAACAAAATATTCAGGCGTCCATCTCCAGTTTGGGTACCAACTCGATCATGATATTCCCCGGAGCCATCAGCGCAGGCGGTGTACGCCTGGAAGCTGGGTCATCGCAAACACTCAAACGCGAAGATGCCGAAGCCATCGCACTTCAATGTGACTTGGTAAAATATGTTTCGCCTGTGGTGCAGAAAGGATCACAAATAATTGCTGGTGCCAGAAACTGGCGAACCATGGTAGTGGGCGTTTACAATGACTACTTCAATATCCGAAACCTGCTCATCATAAATGGTCGCAATTTTTCGCCATCGGAACTACGCACAGCAGCAAAAGTATGCGTGATTGGTCAAACCGTAAACCTGAATCTTTTTGGAGAAAATAATGACCCCGTTGGCAAAGTAATCCGCATCAATCGCATTCCTTTTCAGGTGATTGGCATGCTGGATAAAAAGGGGCCTAACACCTTTGGACAAGATCAGGATGACATCATTATCGCTCCATTCTTTACCGTGCAAAAGAGAATGCTGTCGACAACAAACCTTAATCAAATTCTCGCTGCGGGGCAATCAGAAGATTTGATTGACGATGCCAAAGACGAGATTGTGAAACTGATAAGGGCCCGCCACAAACTCAGGCCAATGGACGATGATGACTTCACCGTGCGCACACAATCTGACATCAGCAATGCATTTGGAAGTGTCTCTAAAATAATGACCATTCTCTTGGCCAGCATCGCAGGCATTTCCCTCTTAGTGGGTGGCATCGGCATCATGAACATCATGCTGGTTTCGGTAACAGAACGCACACGAGAGATAGGAATTCGAATGGCGGTGGGCGCAAAAAGTAAAGATGTTCTATTTCAGTTTATGATTGAATCTATTTTTATAAGCTTCATCGGTGGACTCATCGGAGTGGGCCTTGGCATTCTGGTTTCAACTGGCGTAGCAAAGTTTGGAGGCTGGCCTGTTTCAGTTACCGTAGGTTCCATTGCTATTTCTTTTCTTTTTTCTGCAGCGGTCGGATTATTCTTCGGCTGGTATCCTGCGCGCAAAGCTGCCAACCTTAATCCGATAGATGCGCTTCACTACGAATAGATAAGGATCATTTTACCGCAGTCTGGAAAATGATCCCAATCATTCCCTCAACCGGGGAAAATCATGTTCGATGTAGCTTTATCTTACGAAATTCGTTCTGTAATGAAAGCAAATTAACATGAATAGTTATCGCGTGAATATTAGAAAACATAGAAGACATATCGCCTTCATCATTCTACTGATCATCGGATTGATTTCGATTGCACTCAAAGTATTTGGTTATGCCTAGTT
>CAZNCO010000753.1:0-2368 GCA_964571345.1 uncultured Ohtaekwangia sp. | reverse complement strand
GCTGAAAGCGGAGCCAAAGAAGATCGTTTATGTGAGCTGCAATCCGGCAACGCAGGCCCGTGATTTAAAAATCCTTTCAGAGAAATATGAGCTTACAGGCATACAACCGGTGGACATGTTTCCCCACACAGTGCATGTAGAGAATGTTGTGTCGTTGAGGCTGAAAAATTAGCGAGAGATTAAAATAAAAAAGTCGTTCTGTTGAGAACGACTTTTTAGTTGGGTGCCGAAGGCGGGACTCGAACCCGCACAGCTTGCGCCACACGCCCCTGAAACGTGCGTGTCTACCAATTTCACCACTTCGGCTTTTCTAAAACAGGCTTCAAAATTAATAGATTTTGACAATCTGGGCGCACTTTTCTTTCTCACAAAATGAGAAAATGAATCACATCAATCGCTTGCAGGTTGATATTGAAATAACTTTTTTCAAAAACACGTGTCAATTAGGCGAAGCGGTTTACTTTTGCAAAACTTTCCAAAACTATGAGTGAAAAAGCCTACCTCTTGTTAGCCGATGGTTTGTTGATGGAAGGAAAAGCTATTGGCAAGCGGGGTACCTCTGGCGGTGAAATTTGTTTCAACACAGGGATGACCGGTTATCAGGAAATTTACACTGATCCGTCTTACTTCGGTCAAATTATTGTGAACACAACTGCCCACATAGGCAACTATGGCACTGTGGATGAAGAGCAAGAATCGGGCTCTCCCAAAATTAGTGGCATTGTGGTAAATGAATTTTCGGATGAGTTTAGCCGCAAAACATCGAAAGAAAGCCTGCAGCAATATTTAGAAAAAAATAACGTAGTTGGCATTTCTGATCTGGACACGCGCAAACTGGTGCGCCACATCCGCAGCAAAGGTGCGATGAATGCCATCATCTCTTCTGAGCATACACCCGAGCAGTTAAAAGAAGAACTAAAGAAAGTTCCTTCGATGGACGGACTTGAGCTTTCTTCTGTGGTGAGTACGAAGAAACCATATTTTATTGGCGAACCGACTGCGCCTATAAAAATCGCAGCAATGGATTTTGGTATTAAGGTCAACATCCTTCGAAATCTTTCTGCTCGCGGTTGCTACATCCAGGTGTTTCCGGCAAAAACTACGTTTAAGGAAATGGAAGCATGGTCTCCTGACGGATACTTTTTGTCCAATGGCCCTGGCGATCCGGCTGTGATGGAGTATGCTGTAAAAACAGTGAAAGATATTATTGCTGCTGACAAACCTACTTTCGGAATTTGTCTTGGCCACCAGTTGCTTGCCTTGTCTTGCGGACTGACGACATATAAAATGCATCACGGTCACCGTGGATTGAACCATCCTGTAAAAAACCTTATCACCGGCTTGGGTGAGATGACTTCCCAAAATCACGGCTTCGCGGTAAGCGATAAGGGATTGGATAATCATCCTGAAGTGGAAGTAACGCACATTCATTTGAATGACAATACCATCATGGGTATACGAATGAAAAACAAGAAAGCATTTTCCGTTCAGTACCACCCGGAAGCATCGCCCGGCCCGCATGATTCTTCATACCTGTTTGATCAGTTTGTAGCGATGGTGAAGAAAGAAAAATTGGTTACGGCTTAAAATTTTAGATTTTTGATTTTAGATTTTTGAATTGGTTCGATGTATGGATAAAAATGAACTGATTGAAAGAACCAGAAAATTCGCCAAAAGAGTTTTTAAGCTAGTTGAAAATTTGCCCAATACTCAGGCATCTAAAGTCATTACCTATCAATTATTAAGGGCTGCATCTTCGGTTGCAGCCAATTATAGGGCAGTAAATCGGGCTAAATCAAATGATGATTTCATTAACAAGTTGAAAATTGTACTGGAAGAATCTGATGAAAGTAATTTTTGGCTCACGTTCATCGCTGATGTTGGGTTATTGAAAGAAAATGATTCCGAGCTGACGTCCTTAATTAAGGAATCGGATGAATTTGCAGCCATATTTGCTTCTTCAATCAAAACAATGACTTCTAAAAAATCGAAGACATCGAATCAAAAATCCTAATTCTAAAATCACAAATCTTAAATCTAAAATCACAAATCAAAATGAGTTTAATCGAAGCCATTCACGCCCGCCAGATACTTGACAGTCGTGGAAACCCTACCGTAGAAGTTGATGTATTTACAGAATCAGGCGCGTTCGGTCGTGCTGCGGTTCCTTCAGGTGCATCTACTGGAACACACGAAGCTGTTGAGCTTCGCGATGGCGATAAGAGCGTATATGTTGGCAAGGGAGTTTTGAAGGCAGTAGATAATGTAAATACAAAAATTGCTTCGGAGATCATTGGTATTTCGGTATTCGACCAAAGCCTTATCGATAAAGTGATGATTGAATTGGATGGCACGCACAACAAAGGAA
>CAZNCO010000752.1:0-2375 GCA_964571345.1 uncultured Ohtaekwangia sp. | reverse complement strand
TTCTCGACTGAAAAGGAAACTTTTAAATGGCCCAATTTTCGGGGGAGCTTACAAAACGAAAAGGAGGCCAAATGTTATTTTCATGTCTTCACTGTGCTCTTATTATGAAAGTTTCTCCTCAGCTTAATGAACCGCTTATGCGAGACCCGCACGGGAATTTATCCAGCCTCAGCGGAGTGGTGTGAGATCCTCTGCCTACTGCATCTGCTAGTGGGGCGGACTACTCGATTGGGTGCCGTTTTGTTCACACCTAAACTATTCGTCTAGGTTTAATACTATAAATTATTATGTCCGCACTAATTATTAGTCCAAAGAATACAAGTAATATAATAATGTCCCTTATATCCCAATCAATTGCTTTCACATGATTCCCGCTTCTCTCAATTGCGTCTGATACTACAGCATAAAAAGCGTAAAGAATGTAAGCAGTCACCAGTCCGAAAATCAATGCCCACAGCAGTTTATTATTCATAATAATCTGAAGAGTTAGAATTGTTGCCGGGATAAGATAAACTGTCGAGTAGTCTATTCCAATAGAACTTGTCGAACCAAAGAAGTTTGTAATCCGATCCCATAATAAAAAAGTCCAAAGGGCTAGACCTAGTCCGTAGATCACTCTTTGAACTAAGTCTTTGTTCAGTTGATTTTTAATTTTCTTAATCATACGAATCTGTCCCAAACAAAATGCCCACAACAATTTAGTGCTTTATACGAAATCCATGCAAAAAATAGCGGTTCTCTGAAAGATGTGCAAATGAAAATCTGAGATTAGATTTACCTCATCAAACGAGGCTACGAATCGCTGCTCTCTTGCTATGAAAAAGTTTCTCCTCAGCTTAATGAACCGCTGTAGGCGAGACCCGCACGGGAATTTATCCCGCATCAGCGGGAGTGGTGTGATCGCCTCTTCCTGCCAGCACTGCAAGTGGGGCAGGCTACTCGATTGCAGGCATGTGCCCTTGTTCATCCGGATTACAATTTTGATTTATCATTCCGCATATCATTTGAAAGAAGAATGTTCCTGAACTGAATGTAATTTTCAAGAACTTTTTCAGGCACCTCCATTTGAGGATAATGGCCACAACCGGAAATTTCAATAACATCAGGATCAGGAATAAGCTCCTTATACCGAGCCACCATGTGTGCTCCAGAAACGGGGTCATCCAATCCATCAATAAGTCTTAGCGGGCATTTTGTCCTTTGCAAAGCAGAGACCCAACGTGTTCGGTTTTGTTTTCTTTCAACAATATACCTGATCAACAAATGTGTTATTTCATGTCCATTATTGTATGTGATTACATGATAGAGGCTTCGCATTTCATCTTCTGAAGGTGTCGATTGACTAGGAAAAAGAATTGAAAAGGAAGTGACAAATCGCTTGTAAGAGAACATCCTGGCCACTAATGAACCAAACCAACCAAGCAACAATTTTTGCGTGCGGGTTGCTCTGTGTGTTTCCGGGAATAGACCTCCGTTAAGGAGACAGCAAGACTTGACTTTATTCTCTTGTCTATCTAATTGCCTCGCTAAAAGCTCTTGTGCAACTGTATCTCCATAATCATGAGCAAGCAGATGATAATGCTGTATTTGTAAATTGAAAAGCAGTTGTTCAACCAGGTTCGCCTGATCCGTTATCGAATAATTATAATTTTTTGGTTTGTCCGAGAAGCCAAATCCAATGAAGTCTAATGTTATCGTTTGATAGGTTTGATTGAGCACATTCCATACTTTATGCCAGTCCCATGATGAGGTAGGGAACCCATGAAGTAAAACAAGAGGCTCGCCACTCCCTTCTATTAGATAAAATATCTTATGACCGTTGTACGTAAACGATTTACCTTTCTTATGCCATTGATCAATGGAGTAGGTCATCACAGGTCGGATATCGTGCCCAAAAGAGTTAGTCATTTTTGGAGGTGTAATGGTTAATCAGTATGTGTTTGGCATTGCCTACAACCTTTAGATTCGAAACATCAATTTAATCAATAGTAATAACAGTACCCAAGTTGGTGCGAATCTGAAGCTCAGAACATACGAAGATTGAAAAGGCACGCGTAGTATATGCGAGCTAACTAGGGATTTTTATATAGCAACTACATGAAGTCGAACAAAAAAATATATCCCGAGTTCACACAGCATATTTACTTTTTTCGCATCATCAAATAACTGCTGATATTTTATCTTCGATCTGGTTTTTCGTTCCAGGTAATTGATTAATCTGTCATTTAGTTTTTTTAATAAGGCGGGATTTACCGTTTCCTCCCAACCATGATTGAATATATGCGGTCGTTCATATAGACGGCCGGCATAAACCGCGAATGGCAATTCTTGATACTCCTCTTTTCTGAACAGAGCCTCTAATGAAAGTTCATGAT
>CAZNCO010000751.1:0-2403 GCA_964571345.1 uncultured Ohtaekwangia sp. | reverse complement strand
GAGTGACTGATGTGGTGAGCTCTACGAAAGGTGAAGCGTATGGAAACTTTGAACTCTTCGCACAACGCACGGAAGAAATCATGAGAAAACTATTTCGGGATTTGCCAAAGTGGATTGAAATTCTATGAACTCAAATGGCAACTATTTGGCACCCACCGGTTGAATCATCCGAACATTGTTTGAACGCAGCGAAGTAACAATCCACCACTCAAAAAAATTCTCTTTTCAAGTTGCTGCGTTAATGTTACATTCACAGAGTTTTCAATTTCGAAATTTAGGCTCACTAAAAACATATCAAGATGAAATCAAAAACTTCCAGACGCCAATTTCTTGGAGCAGCCTCTGCACTTGTTACAGGTTCGGTACTGGCGTCCAACTCTTCTTTTGGAATGCCGGCCATCATCCACAATCTTCTCACGCCCAAGTCGGTGATTAACGGGGTGCGCATTGGCGTGATCACGTACTCCTTCCGCGATTTACCAGACCAAAGTGCAGAAGCTACGCTGGATTATGTTTTGAAATCCGGCATCAGCAACATCGAATTAATGGGCGGCCCGGCAGAATCCTTTGCAGGAGCTCCGAAAAATCCTGTTGACTTCCGTGCGATCTTTCCGCTCATGCGCAAGCGATATGAAAAACAAGAGCTCACCGAAGATGAAAAGAAAACCCTCGCGGAAGCAGATGAAAAAAGAAAAGCTTATCAGGCAGAGTTGGCGGCCTGGCGTGTAAAAGCTCCGATGGATAAGTTTGAACAGTTCGGCAAGATGTATAAAAAAGCAGGCGTTGATATTTATGCTTTCAAACCCGATGCATTTGGCATGCAAAATTCTGATGCAGAAATTGATTACGGACTGCGCGCTGCCAAGGCCTTGGGGGCAAGTCATGTTACGCTCGAGCATCCTTCGAATGACGCACACACGCTCAAGCTAGGCAAGGCTGCTGAGAAATATGGAATGAAAGTAGCGTATCATGGACATGAACAACAGACTCCTACTTTCTGGGACACCGCACTCAATCAATCTAAGGCCAATGCGTTGAACCTCGACCTAGGCCATTATGTAGCAGCTGGTAATGCTGATCCGCTCGGAATCATCAAAGCGAAACATGACCGCATCATGAGCATGCACATGAAGGATCGCAAGTCGAAGGCAAATGGTGGTGAGAACCTGCCCTGGGGACAAGGAAACACCCCGCTGCTGGATGCATTGAAATTGATACGTGATAATAAATACAAGTTTGCCTGCACCATCGAGTATGAATACAAAACTCCTGAAGGCTCAACTCCTATTGAAGAAGTGAAGAAGTGTTTGGAGTTTTGCACAAAGGCATTGAGTTCAGTTTAAAAAATAGAATTACCAACGATCTCCTTCGTATGTTCTCCCAAATGTGGCGGAGGAGAGAGTTGTTTTTTCTCAAGCGATGAAGGCAACGCAACAAATGTTCTCGCGCCAAGTCTGTCAAACGATTCGATCAGCATTTCTTTTGCTTGCGCGGATTCAAAAACCTCTCTCATATTTTGAATGATGCCCGCTGGAATTTTCCTTGAATAACATTCACGAAGAAAATCTGCCGAGGAGATTGCCCTAATTTTTTCGGAGAGGATATTCGCCAGATCTTTTCGGTTGTTGACTCTAAATTCATTTGTCGAGAAAAGATTCTTGTCAAATTCTACTTTCAAAAAATCACAGAGCATTTCAAATTGCTTGTCGCTGCCCACCGCCAGCAAAACTCTCTTTCCATCTTTCGTCAAAAACGATTCGCCATAAGGCGCGATGTTCGGGTGTAGGGAACCTTGCCTTGACGGAAGTCTTTTTGCAACCAACCAATTCGTTGCTTGGTTTGCCAGCGAAGCAATCGCTGCCTGCAACAGGCTTACTTCAACCAAATCACCTTCACCAGTTCTTTCTCGATTCAGCAACGCCAACAAGATTCCTTCTTTCAAATGATGCGCGGCCAAAACATCAACCAATGCCACGGGCATCTTGGTAGGTGCGCCTTCTTTTTCTCCATTCATTTCCATGAAACCACTCTCCGCCTGAATCACTGCATCGTACCCAACGCGATCATCGTCTTGTCCGTAACCCGATATCTGTGCATAGATCAGCCTCTGGTTACCGGATTTCAGTTGCTCATACGAGACTCCTAATTTTTCAGCGTCTCCGGGTTTATAACTTGCAATAATAAGATCAACGGACTTTGACAATTTTTTAACAATTGCCAAATCATTTTCCGAAGTAAGGTCAAGCGCCACCGATTTCTTTCCCCAGTTGCAACAACAAAAGTAAGCTGATCGATCATCGGTATTCTCCCCCGCTGATTTCCAGCTTCTGGTCACATCTCCACCCGTTTTGGGATTTTCAATTTTGATTACCTCTGCGCCCAGCTCTGCAAAAAATTGCCCTA
>CAZNCO010000750.1:0-2412 GCA_964571345.1 uncultured Ohtaekwangia sp. | reverse complement strand
TTCCAATTCTTCCAGGTGCTCGTTGAATGTTATTAACCCCCACGCCATGTGCAGCAAGTTGGCTGATAGCGGTATCGCCTATCGCATCATCAGGTAATACGCTGATATGATCGGCTTCCAAACCGAAATATGAGCAAGAGGCAGCTACGTTAGCTTCTGCCCCTGCATAGACAACATTAAATTCATTTGCCTGCTTAATTCGCTGAAACCCTGGTGGAGAAAGTCTCATCAGAATCTCTCCAACCGTAACGACTCGCTTCTTCATCTGAACGTAAATAGATTACGCCAAATTAAGAATTAAATCAATGAGGTCCATTTCATTTTTATCATTCGTATTTCAAGCACTTGACCGGATTTGTCCAAACAGTCTTTAGCGTTTGGTAGCTGATAGTGGCAAGTGCAATCAATAATGAAATTCCCCCGGCCATCAGGAATATTCCAGCACCAATCGAAACCCGGTATTCAAAAGTCGAGAGCCAGTTTGTCATCAGGAACCAAGTGATTGGAATCGAGATTACAAGACACACTACAACCATAATCACGTACTCCCTTGACAGAAGTACCAACAATGAATTGTCATTTGCCCCCATCACTTTACGAATACTGATTTCCTTGATCCGGTTTTGCATTGCGAGTGATGCCAGCGCAAATAAGCCAAGGCTGGCAATAACTATTGCAATAGCAGCTGCAACAGTGACTATCTTTCCCAGGTTCTGATCGCTTTTGTATTGCTTAGCCATCGACTCGTCTGCAAATGCAAAGGAAAGTTCCTCCTCTCCTGCCAACTTCTTCCATACTTCCTTTAGCCTCTCAAGCCCGGCACTCGTAGCTCCAGCCTTTAATCGTACCATTAATTTTGGAACCGGTGAGTTCCCGATGTTGATGTTTTCGCTTCCGCGAAGCACTATCGTGGGGTCTTCCACAAGCACCAATGGTTGCACTTTCGTATAAAGCGATGTGTAATTAAAATCCTTAATCACTCCTATGATTTCATGATCGCCAAAATTCTTTCCTGGTATTTTCTTTCCAATAGGGTCACTCCAACCATATTCTTTTACGAACGCTTCATTCACAAGTACTCCGTTGCGCTTGTCGGAGTCGGAGCCATCTGAAAAATTTCTTCCTGCTGCGATTTGCATCTTCATGGTTGGAACATATTCCTCATCAATCACATTCATAAAAAATGTTCGATAAGTTCCTTTCTCATCCGTGTAACCGATGTTTGTCCAATTCCCATTTCCAAAATCATGAGAAGATCCACAAGCAGAAACGATCTCAGGGAATTTCATCAATTCCGTCTTGAACTGCTCTGCTTTTTCAAATCCAGCTTTGATTCTTTCTGGCAACCGCCCTGTAGGAGGCACAATTAATGTAGTAACTGCCAACTGCTCTTTATCAAAGCCCATATCTTTCTCCTGAAGAAAATTCAATTGCTCCCGCATCAACAAAGTACTTGACACAAGAAAGATTGAGAGCATCAACTGAACTCCCACGAGAGCGGTGCGTAGTCTTTGTTTCGATGTGCCTTGTATTGCACCTTTCAAAATAGTTACCGGTTGAAAGGCCGAGAGAATAAATGCGGGATAGCTGCCAGAGATTAATCCGATAATCAAAAGCAGCGACCCCATAACCACTAGTAAAAACTGGTTGAATGGAAAGACAAGTTGTTTTCCAGATAGGTCGTTAAATATCGGCATATTCAATACAGCCAATACCACTCCAACCACTGATGCCAACAAGGTAACGATTACTGCCTCTCCAACAAACTGGCTAATCAGTTGGGAACGCAACGCACCTACCACCTTCCGGATGCCAACTTCCTTTGCACGTTTCATGGAACGACCGATTGACAACGTCACAAAATTGATGCACGCCACGACCAGAATGAGTGTTGCAATTACTCCCAGGATGTATGAATATTTTGGATTGCTTACAGGAGCCATACCCACCGGAAAGTCTGGATTCAAATGTATGTCAGTGAGCGGCTGTAAACCCGCTGTGTATTTACTGTTTTTAAAATCCTCTTCACCCAATGCAGTCTTGAAAATGGTGGGGAATTTCTTTTCAACTGTTGATGCATCAACACCATCGGAAAGCAAAACGTATGTCTCTGGATAAATATTAAACCAGGAAGTAAGCATTCGTTCGTTGATCAACCGATTATTGTTCAATTCCGAAACAAGGAGGTCAAATTGAATACTTGAGTTGGCCGGAGGATTTTCAGCAACTGCCTTTACGGTAAAGTCTTCAAATTGATCGCCTACCTGAACAGATATAACCTTGTTAATCGGATCAGCTTCTCCAAAATACTTTGTTGCCATTCGCTGCGAAAGAACCAGGTTGGTTTGTCCTTCCAGCATAGTCGTTAACTTAAGAAGATTGAAAGGCATTAAGTATTTGGTAATAAGTCAG
>CAZNCO010000749.1:0-2415 GCA_964571345.1 uncultured Ohtaekwangia sp. | reverse complement strand
AATCAAAAGTAAACACGGTTATCAAAACCGCCAGAAGCTTTACAGGCACACCTTATAAATGGGGCGGAACTTCACGCGCTGGAATCGATTGTTCCGGCCTAACGGGCAATAGCTTTCAGGCAATAGACATTCTACTGCCGCGCACGGCCGATGCGCAGGCACTCAAAGGCGAGAAAATAAAAAAAGATGAATTGAAACCTGGAGATCTTTTATTTTTTGCCACAGGAAAAAAGAAAAGGGAAATTACCCACGTGGGCATCGTTACGGAAGTGAAGGGAAGAGATAACGTAAAGTTCATTCACGCGTCCACATCATTAGGTGTTGTGGAAACCAATCTTTATTCGGAGTATTACATCAAACGGTTTCGAGTGGCGCGAAGGATTATTCAGGAGCCGTAAAAAGGTTATTGTTTAGTAGTTGTTGGCTAAATCCAAATCAAAGTATTCATTCAAAATTATTTTATGAAGCGTAGAAATTTCATTCGCAATTCTGCTCTGCTTGCTTCCCTTTCGGGGATAACCAAAGTCTTTGGACGTGAAGCATCTCCTGTAACAAAACCGATTGTTGTGTCCACCTGGAATTTTGGCGTGGGCGCCAATGCAGAGGCGTGGAAAGTTTTATCTGCGAATGGTCGCGCACTGGATGCAGTTGAAAAAGGAGTTCAGGTTCCTGAAGGAGATCCGAAAGAAACTTCCGTTGGACTTGGAGGTTTACCCGACCGCGATGGGCGAGTAACGCTCGATGCGTGTATCATGGATGAGAACGCAGGCATTGGTGCGGTTGCTTGCCTTGAGCATATTGTTCACCCAATTTCTGTTGCGAGAAAAGTGATGGAGAAAACTCCACACGTAATGTTGGTAGGAGACGGTGCTTTGCAGTTTGCGTTAGCCAATGGATTCAAAAAAGAAAAATTGTTAACACCTGAATCAGAGAAGGCGTGGAAAGAATGGTTGAAGACTGCGCAATACAAACCTATCGCAAACATAGAAAACCACGACACAATTGGAATGGTAGCGATGGATGCAAATCAAAATCTATCCGGAGCGTGCACTACCAGTGGGATGGCGTATAAGTTGCGCGGCCGCGTGGGAGATTCACCGATCATTGGCGCTGGACTTTTCGTTGACAACGAAATTGGCGCGGCCACTTCCACGGGAGTGGGAGAGGAAGTGATTCGTATTTGCGGCTCACATTTAGTTGTTGAATTGATGCGGCAAGGAAATTCTCCGCAACAGGCATGTGAATTGGCTGTGAAGAGAATCGTAAAAAACCAACCAGCCAAATCGAAGGAAATTCAGGTTGGGTTTTTGGCGATCAGCAAAGCTGGCGAAGTAGGAGCATACGCGTTGCAGAAGGGATTTACGTATGCAGTGTATTCAAATGAAATACAGAACAAGTTGTTTGAGGCGAAGAGCTATTATTGATTATCTTTGAATATGGAATCGGTTATTATCACACCACGAAATAAAAAGGAAATGAAGTTTGTGTCCGATTTACTGGCTAAGCTTGGTATCGGATCAAAAAAAATTTCTGTTGAAGAAAAAGAAGATTTGGGATTGGCTATGCTAATGCGCGAAGCAGATCGTACAAAAAAAGTCTCTGAGTCAACCATATTAAAAAAATTGAGTCGCTAATGCAGGTTGAATTCCTTGCAAAATTTAATAGCGATCTTAACCAAATACATTTGAAGTCGGTTAAAAAATCTATAGTTCAGGTAATTGAACGTCTGAAAAAAGCATCCTCGCTATCAGAAATCCCCAATGTTAAGAAGTTGAAAGGATTTCGATCTGCATACAGGATCAGGGTAGGTGAGTATCGAATCGGAATTTTTGTTGAAGGCAACCGCGTAGAGTTCGCAAGAATTCTGAATCGAAAAGAAATTTATCGTTACTTCCCTTAAAGACATACGCTTCTTTTCTTTTCATACCGAAAACCAAAGCAAAAAAATCATGACATTAGAAATTGTTGTCTATAATATTGAGTCCGCGTTGAAAGCACAGGAAGGCGGAGCAGACAGGATTGAACTGTGCGACAATCCAGGCGAAGGAGGAACAACTCCTTCCTTTGGTACAATTGAAAATGTGAGGCAGAACGTAAGCCTGGATGTGTTTGTGATGATTCGCCCGCGGGGTGGAGATTTTCAATACTCGAATTATGAGTTTCATTCGATGAAGCGCGATATCGATCAGTGCCAGAAAGCGAGTGTGGATGGTGTGGTGTTTGGTATTTTAAATCCTGACGGCACAATCGATAAAAAGCGATGCAAGGAGTTGATTGACAGGGCTCGTCCATTGAAAGTAACGTGTCATCGTGCGTTTGATATGACGCGTGATCCGTTTGAGGCGTTGGAGGATTGTATTGAAGTTGGGTTCGACCGCATTCTTACTTCCGGCCAACGCCCGAAGGCATTGGAAG
>CAZNCO010000748.1:0-2416 GCA_964571345.1 uncultured Ohtaekwangia sp. | reverse complement strand
GTTATTGCTAGCGTCTGTTACAACGCATTTAAGTTCAAAGTCAAACGGATTACTTGCATCCACTGTAGGGCTATTAGTTCCGATTTGATACCAAGTATTTACTGGTGGCCTGTTCGGTGTTATAGAAAATGACGATGCTGCTGCGGAAGTCAAGCCTACTTCCAATTTCCACCACTGATAGGAATAAGGAGGCATTCCGTTAGAAGCAGTTGCTGTGTAAATTCCTAATTGATTATAACCAAGATATGTGGGACCAGAAATTGACGCGGTCAAAACTGGGACAGTGATTCCGTGATTAGCGAAAGCCTGATTTATTTGAGAAGTATGAGAGTGGTTGTAGTAATTATTGTCCGCCACTAAGACATTGTACTCAAAATCACTGAAATTGCGAGCGTGAGGCGAAATCTGTAGCGCCCTGAAAACAAGATTGTCTGTAACACTTTGTCCGACTGATTGACGAAGATCCCAGCAAGCACCACCAATCACCTGGCCGTTCTGATGAGCTCCAGCAGTTGGCTCCCATATGTAAGTGTTATTATCGAGATTTCTACTGATGCCAACATCTTCGCCTTGAACAGGATCATTATTTTTCGTACAAGCAAAGTAGTCAGACAAGCCTTCGTCCATAGCAGTGGCTTGGATATAATATTGATTCGGATCTCCAATCCAGCCACCATAAATATGATAAACAGTGTTATGCGTGTACTCGTGATAGACAACGTCACTTGAGCGTGCCCAGTATTGTCCGCTTTGAGTCCCGAAGAATATATCTGTGCCATTAGCTGCGCCATTACGAGGATTACCGTATTGGTCTGTAGCGTTAATGGTTGCAGCCATCTGGTAATCCATGGCACTGTAATTAAAAGTGTTCTTAAAATAGTCATGCATTACTGACGCCAACCATCTCACGCTCGTACCATCCGTAGCGCTCCAATTTTGATTTACAGTTGCTGGTGGAGTGTACCATCCTAATGTTTGTGTGATGGCATTACCGTTGTTCGATGCGTCGCGGGATTGGACCCAATCGTTCTGCAGTGTGAACTGAATACTGTAATAAGTGTAAGCATAAGTCCCCGTTGAATAATTCCCGTTTGCGTCACTATTCACATCAGCAACTAATTGACCAAGATAATTGTATACTTTGATATGAGTGGTTTGGAATCCTGTCTGTACAGTCGGATCGTAATTGTGAACAGGCCAATAACTGCCTGTGACCTGACCACTAAAGCTACCTTCCACAACATTATTTCTCTGATCTATTACTCCGCCTTTTTGTGCATCCACGAAGTAAATGATCTCTTGCAGTGGAAGAACACGCGATAAAGTAATTTCCCATGTCAAGTAGAGAATTGTCGTATCCTTCCCTACTTTAGGATAAATCACAAGCTTGCACGACTTTTCTGTCGCTGTTGAATCGAATGCAAATGCTTTTTGGGCGATTGCTTCGGCATTTGACTTTGCTACCTGTGGAGTTGTTGAAATGGAAATATTCTGGTATGCATCAGCGCCCAGTGCAACAACATCACCATTTTGGTTAACGGTGTAGCCAATTTCTGTCCCGTAAACCGGAACATCATTGACTGACTGCTCGTAAGAAACAAACCACAGTGTGCCGTCTGTTTCGGCCTTTCTCAATTTCATTTGGGACGGGTTGATTTTGAGAATACCGGCGTAATCTGAGAAGAATTTCTTCGACAGGTTTTCTACAGACATTTGGCTAAGCCATTGAAAACCGTAGTTACCAATGTTCGGTAAGTGTCCATAAACACGGTGAGCAGAACCTGTTTGTAGGTTCATTTGCAACAGCAGCTTATTACCATTCTTGTCTTGAATCGGCACAAGTTGCTGTGAGAACGCTGCTGAAACTATTATTAGCAATGTTAGCAATACAGAAAATATTTTGTATTTCATTGTTTTTCCCCTTATAAAAAAATTGTTAAAACTAAAACCCACAATTGTTATTGTAAAAGGGGGAAGCTCTTTTGCCGCAACGGCGGAAGAAACGATGTCCCGGGCTTGAGATTCGTTCTTGTTCCAATAGTATCGGGGTGCAAGGGCTTTCTTCTTTGTTCGAAATTCATCTCATAAGGCTTCACCTCCTCCGCCAACTTGTGGTATAGAGATATTCAGATTTAAACGGGGTAATATCTCTGTAGCTACTTCCATCTGAACTCAAAATTAAAACTCTGCTTATAGGTCTCCCCATTTTATCGACATCGCCATTTGATGCAGACACTAAGATATCAAGATCGTTGGGCGACGAGCAAATAACCTGATAAAATTTAGCTGTACCTTTAGTAATATTTACAGACGTACCACTATCTAAATTTTCTACAAATATGCTGTCTTGGTGAGCTGAAGCGGGATAAAAATCCACCACGTATGTGACTTTATCTCCTTTTGATGAATATACTAT
>CAZNCO010000747.1:0-2423 GCA_964571345.1 uncultured Ohtaekwangia sp. | reverse complement strand
TTAAAAGCCATGCTGCTAGTAATGCGCCACCGGCTACTCCCAGACCGATTGCAATTTTTCTTGTTGTGCTCATAAATTCTTTAACCCGATTTCAAAATAAATTGTTTCAAAACAGAAGAAAAAACTTTCTCAAAAAGTAATTTTCGATTTTAAAATTATTCTCCCTTGGCATCTTCAATCAAATTAAATCACACTTCATCAATCGCTGGAATCGCTGGTCAGTTGCCGTCTTCCAAGAGTATCAGTAATCGTGCTCTGATATTGAAAGCCTTGTCTGGCAACCAATCGATTGTTAGTAATCTTTCAAGCGCGCGTGACACCAAGTTAATGCAATCACTCGTTAATAGCGATGCACTGGTGATCGATGTGATGGATGCGGGCACCACCATGCGCTTCCTTACATCTTATTTTTCTGTTTCTGGTAACCATAAAATTTTGACGGGCACTGATCGCATGAAGCAGCGCCCCATCGGTTTGTTGGTGGACGCCCTTCGGAAGATTGGTGTTGATATCAAGTACAATGGGGTAGAAGGGTTTCCTCCCATTGAGATTATGGGGTTCAAAGGTCAGAAAACAGATACCATTGAGATACCCGGAAATGTCAGCAGTCAATATATCTCCTCTTTGATGATGGTTGCCCCTTCGTTGCCAAATGGTTTAACCATTCACCTCACGGGAGGTATTGGAAGCATACCCTATATCAAGATGACTGCCTCTCTGATGCGCGATTTTGGTGCTTCTCTTGAAATGGATTTTGAAAAAGGGAAAATCCATGTGAGAAGTGGAGGTTATAAGCCATCGAATGTAACGGTAGAGGCAGATTGGTCCGCAGCCAGTTATTGGTTTGCATTCGTAGCATTGGCAACGAAAGCTGAGATTGTCTTGCAAAACGTGACACGCGATTCTTTGCAGGGGGACCGAGCCATTGTAGAAATAATGGACCAACTTGGTGTACACTCCGATTTTCACGGTTCAACCTTAATACTCACGAAGAAGAATTTTAACAGTCACCTTCAATATGATTTTATAGATTGTCCAGATCTGGCACAAACTGTAGTTCCCGTATGTGCGGCCAAAGGGATCACAGGCGAGTTCAGAGGGCTGGAAAGTTTGCCCATTAAAGAGACGGACAGGATTGCGGCTTTGCAAAAAGAGATCGCAAAAATTGGTGCCTCGCTCACTGAACCAACAAAGGGTATTTGGAAATTGGAACCGGGTAAAATCGGGAGCCAAGAGCTTACCATTCAGACCTATCACGATCATCGAATGGCGATGGGTTTTGCGCCATGGGCAACACTAACCAACCTGGGAATAGAATCTCCAGACGTGGTAAACAAATCGTATCCCGGATTTTGGGAAGATGTAAAAAGTGTTGGGGTAAGATGTGATATTCAGGATCAGTGAGGTAAGTGATTTGTTAGACATCCGTAAAAGCCTCGACAAGCAAAACACAGCAAGCCGAGGCTTTTTTATTTGCCTTCCCTTTCTTTCTTCATTCCCCAAACTTTCTATATTTTAGCCTTATGTACGATAGTCTAGAGTTGGTGGTGGGATCCCTTCCCGAGCTGGTCCTTCGTTTTGACGAAGCCGGCACCATTCTGGATTTTTACTCGACTAAAAACCAACTGCTGACAGTGCCGCAGGATAAGATCATCGGAAAAAGCCTTCAGGATATTTTTGAACCAGCGATTGTAAAGGAAGCTTTTGATTCTATTAAAAGGTCTTTACGTGAAAATATTGAAACTCGATTTGAATACAAGCTGCGTTTGCCTGAAGGTTTTCGTTTTTTTGAGGCACGCATGGTGCCGGCAGCGCCTGGTGAGGTAGTCTCTTTTATCTGCGACATCACCGACCGAAAGGAAGTGGAATTTAGAATGGCTGAGCAGAACAAATTACTGGAAAAACAAAAAGCAGAGCTACTCAAGATTAATGACGAAATGGATGGTTTCATGTACCGCATTTCTCACGATTTACGTGCACCACTCAGTTCTATTTTAGGGTTGGCAGAAATTGGTTTGCGCGCAAGGGATTTAAAGGAGACAAAATCCTGTCTCACGATGATCAAGGATCGGGTGATTGTGCAGGATAATGTTATTCATGAAATTCTTGATTATGCCAAAAACCTTCGTATTGATGTGAAGATTGAAAAAATCGAACTGAAACTATTGGTGTTTCAAATCATCGATACGCTGTTGTTTAATGAAGGCGTGGATAAAATTGATTTTAGAATTGAAATTCCAGACGATGCAGAGATACTGTCAGATAAGGCCAGGCTAATAATTATTCTCAGTAACCTGCTTTCGAATGCGATCAAATATCATGATCTGCGCAAGGCCGAACGGTTTATCCGAATTTCAATGAGAACTCAACCCGAACTGATAATTGACATCGAAGACAATGGGGAAGGTATTGCACAAGAACAC
>CAZNCO010000746.1:0-2437 GCA_964571345.1 uncultured Ohtaekwangia sp. | reverse complement strand
TTCGAGGATATCTTTCGACCAGACATTTTAGCAAGCGCTCATGGAAATCAATAAAATTCGGATACACGGGATTAACGCTAAACTATCCGTTTTATAATTTTTCGCAGCTCTATTTTTTTGAAATCCTAAGTTTTGTTGGCTACTTTTAGCTTGTGTCAGAGCTAAGTTATAGAAAAGCCGCTTTCGATCATCCTGATTTTCGACTTCTGATTGAGGAGTTAGACAAGGAATTTTGGGTCCGTTACCCAGATACGCAGCAAAACTTTGATCCGTTTAATAAAGTGGACCAAACCTGCAGGGTTGTGCTCGTTTACGATCAGGAAACTGCAGTTGGATGTGGCTGCTTCCGGTCGAAACCAAACCAGACAGTCGAAGTCAAAAGAATGTACGTGCGACCTAACTGGCGAAACAGAGGAATTGCAAAAAAGGTCCTTCTGGAGCTCGAGCTACAGGCAATTCAGGAAGGTTTTAATCGCTCCATATTGGAGACGGGGGTCAAGCAACCCGAAGCCATACAAGCCTATCTGAAAAGCGGCTACCAGATCATACCTAATTTTCCTCCCTACGAAACCGTGAAAGAAAGTATTTGTATGGAGAAATTTTTAAAGCCAATGGTGTAATCTGCACCTTAAAATTAAACGACAAGGTTGTACCTTGCGGGAATGAGTTTTGTTTATCCTTCCTTTTTGTGGGCGCTTACAGCTCTTTCCATTCCCATCCTCATTCATCTTTTCAATTTCAGGAAAACGATCCGAGTTTATTTTTCAGACACGCGCTTTCTGAAACAAGTAAAACAGGAAACAACCCAAAAGCGAAGACTCAAACAGTATCTCGTACTGGCTGCACGCCTTCTCTTCATTTTTTTCATGGTAATCGCGTTTGCTCAGCCCTTTCTACCCTCCAAGGAAGATACTTCTGCCGCTCAAAAAATTTCAATTTACATTGACAACTCGTTGAGTCTTTCGGTGCCATCGGACGGCAAGAGCCGAGGGCTTGAAGAAGCTACCAAGCGGGCACTGGCTCTTGTGAATTTATTCCCCAATGAAACACGGTTTCAACTTTTGACAAATGACTTGGAAGGTCACTCTTTAAAAACAAAAACTGAAGCCACCGACTTTCTTTCGCAAATAAGACTCTCTCCTATTTCAAGAAGTGCTTCAGAAGTTTTAAGAAAGATTGAGCCAAACTCAACTCTCTTCTGGATTTCAGATTTTCAAAAGTCAACGTTTGGTCATGTTGACCTACCAGATTCATCCATTCAAATCAGGATTGTTCCGATTGGTCTGGAAAAATATTCAAACATTTTTGTTGACACCATGTACTTGGAAAACCCTTTTTCTATTGGTGGTGACAAGAATGCCTTGAAAGTTAGAATAAGAAATTCCGGCAAGCGCGAAGTTTCTGGATTGGTCACAAAGCTTGCAATCAATAATGTGCAATCAGCTGGTACTACTGTAAACATAAGCCCTGAAAGTTTTGAAGAAGTCTCTTTCGATTTGAATGCGGGAATGAAGGGCATCAACAAAGGCGTTATTTCTTTTAGCGATTATCCGATAAGTTTTGACAACGAATTTTACTTCACGTTGAATGTGTCACGAAAACTAAAAATTATCGAAGTAAAGCCGACCGGAAAGCCTGATTACGTTCAAAAAGTATTCGGTAATACTTCTCTATTTTCATTGCAAAGTTTTACGCCAGGTAATTTGAATTATAGCAAACTTGCCGAAGCTGACCTGGTGGTGATCAACGAGCTTGACCGCATTGATCCGGCATTACTTGAAGCAATTCGTTCATACGAAAATGACTTTGGTGCTTTACTGATTATCCCATCCAAGGAAGCCGACATAACTTCATATGGTTCTGCTACCGGCATCACTTTAAAAAGAAATCAAGGAACAGAAAGCGCAACCGTAAATAAACCTGACTTCAAAAATCCTTTTTTCCAAAATATCCTTGAAGAAACCAATGTGGCGCTTTCAATGCCAAAAGCAATGCCATTATTGGAATGGAGCGACCGAAATGCCCTGCTCGAAATAAATAATCACCAACCGTTACTCTCGCGATTTAACAAAACCTTCTTGCTGGCCACACCGCTGGATAAAACCTTCACTGATTTTTACGCACACGCATTATTCCTTCCGGTGATGTATCGAATTGCATCATCAGGAAAAAAGGATTTACAAAAACTTTATTATACCGTATCCTCCAATCTGATCACATTACCGTACGATAGCTTACCAGATGACGTTCCCGTTAAATTGGTTGGAACAAACGAACTCGTGCCACCACAAAGAAAGTCGGGTGGTCAGGTGATGCTCGAAATTCCAAGATTTTCAATCAATGCCGGATTCTATCAACTCACCTTGAAGTCTGACACACTTGGCCTAATCGCATTTGATCTGGATAAAACGGAATCGTTGCTTGATCAGTATAAGCC
>CAZNCO010000745.1:0-2448 GCA_964571345.1 uncultured Ohtaekwangia sp. | reverse complement strand
AAATGCGTCAGGAATTTTCTGACGCATTTTTATCAGGCGGAAAATAGAACTTCGAATTGTTCAATGATGCCTATCTTCGAGCCCTTTGCATACACCAGTTTACCTTCAGGCGTAAATTTTATCTCCACTTTTTTGCCATTCTTTTCACCCTTATAGCTGTAGTGAATAGCTCTCGATGTTCCTAATGTTCCCTGGCTATAGCTGGAGTGGCCGTGGTGTGTTCACAGTGAGAATACCATGCACCATGTTGAATAGATGTTTTGATGGCACCGAATTCTTTCAAACGTTTTTACAACGGCAACGAGTACTTGTTCTTCTTTTGATTTTTTCTACCTGCTCATCGGGATGGTTTGCCCGTACGACCAGGAACCAAGTGAGCAACACAAGTAAACATAACCTTTAACCTTTTCATTTTTTAAGTATTTAAGTTTAACAAACTGGCAATTACTTTAGTGAGTGAGGTTGGCAATGCTAATCATAAATTTTCAACTGCCAAGAGTTTGCAAGCTGGCTGCGATTGTCCCCGATACTAAAATAAGTGGCGGATGAGTTTTAAGCAGCAAAATACCCAAGGGCAGCAATAGGCCAAAGATAGAACTTCGAAATTCGGCTAATGCCATTGGCAATTTAAGGGACACGGCACTATCTAATTTCTTTAAACGAATAGCTTTTCGCGAAGGAAGAAAATCAGCCATATCAGCAACAGCTCATGAGTTGGCCGTTATCATTTAGAACATGCTGTTGAAGAAAGTTCACTGCAAACCTGAAAAAGATTATGAATTCCTAGACCAGAAAAGGATGCGCAAAGTCATGGAAATGAAAAAGCTAATTCATAAGTTTGATATCACACCTGACCTTGGATTGTAATTGAATATCAAGAACTTGTGAAACTTTAGTCAGAATTGTAGCGACAGACCATTTAGCAAGCAACAATAGAAAGTTAAAAGTTATGACGAACAAAAAAAGCTCAAGTATAAATTACTTAATTCTAATTCTCTCATTGAGTGGGTGTGGTATATTTAAAAATACTACTACTCTAAAGACATACAAAAAATTAGATAAACCCATTGACTGTAGCGTAGATACCAATAATGCATTATGCCGTCAGCCTTTTGTGACCATTGAGCCTTTTAGTTCCACTGAAATAGACAATGAGGACAAAAAGTCTGAAAAAACTCTTTGGGATTTAAGTGGTCAAGGTCAAGATGCCCTGATAAATAGATTAAGCGAACGCAATAAAGACAACGATGAATTTAAAAAAGAATTGGAGAATAGTTATTTGAAAGAACCTGAAAGTTCGGATTTCACTACCAAAAAAGTAAAAATAATTTTGACGATTGATAAACTACAAAATAACTATACCACTTTTGCAGACCGAATTCAATTTTTGCACTTCAATCTTAGTCTAAACGGTCAAGCCGCAGAATTTAAAAAGTGGAATAAATATGAAACCGAATTTGCAGAAATTGAATTAGGTGAAGTTTCATTTGAAAAAAAGATTGAACCTAAACTCAGTGTAGGCACTGATGAAACATTTGCAAAAGCAGAAATTGGCGGGGGACTTACCAAAACAGAAAGTCAAAAATTGAAAAATAAAATAGCTGTTCTAAATGGTAAATTTTCTAAGGATAGTTTGGTTGTAAAGGAGACTGGAGCTATTGGATTAGATTTAAACGGAAATGTGATTATTGAGGCTACGATAAAGTTTAAAGATACCATAGCATATTTTGCCGAGTTTACAAACCTTAGAAATTCCAAAGGCAGATTTCTTCCAATGGATAGTGTGGTGATCAGTTTAAAAAAAATAAGAGTTCCAAAAATTGCTGAAGGTGAGCCATTGAAAGCAACTCTTACATATGGTTATTATTACAGGCACGTAACAAAAAATTACAATACTATTCCTGAATATGATGACAGAGTAACCTTTATTAAAGGAAATGGAATTAGAATAGATATTGATGTTCTGGATGCTGACGAAATAATGCCCGACCGCTATTTAATTTATGGTGATCAAGAACAAGGAGACTGCATTGGTTTAGAATTTTGTGACGGTGGTCCTAATAGTAATTGCCATAATTTTGCGCTATGGTTTTCAGACGAGGAAAAGGCCGCAGAGTTTTATACTTGGCTAAGGTATTGGGGAAAGCAAAGGCCAATGGACACTACGCCCATTAAATTCAATGCAGGCACAAAAGAAATAAGTCTCACGTGGATAATTGAAACCTCTAAGAATGAATACACATATTTTACTTTTCATACAGCCCATATTTTCGACTTTGCGGAAATTAAAAAGCCCTAACCTCGTAACGCAATATGCACTCACGATCCATTTCACTATAAGAATCCCCTTCCGATAGAAAGGCGACAAACGTATTATCATAGCAGTTTGGAGATAATTCTGATCGATGCCAAAACAAAAGAAGTTGTATGGAATGGTTTTACAAGCGA
>CAZNCO010000744.1:0-2458 GCA_964571345.1 uncultured Ohtaekwangia sp. | reverse complement strand
AGTGGGTATGTTGGGCGCATAAAGGATACTTCGCCTGCACCTCCTCTGGCAGTCAATATTTTGGATGGCACGTAAATAGGGGAATTGATAAACTTTCTGATTTCTATGCGGCCGAGCAATACTTTGAGATTCTTTACCGCCCAAAAGAAGTTGAGAAAAGCATTGCCCAGGGAAAGAGAGTAGAAGACATCCTTAAAGAGGAAGGAGAGCGCATCTTCGATCTGTCTAGACTTCACACTCCTTCAGCTGGATTTTTTACTACCCACACATTGCTTGATGATGGTAGTGTACGCTATTCTGAAGGAAAATTAGTGACAGAGAAAAGAACACTTACCGTGAATGTTGAAGTCTTTGATGGTGGTGGTGGTGTGAAAGAAGTAAATATCTACCAAAATGATAAGTTGATCATCAACGATGATAAAGTGCGAAGCGCTGGCGAAGGAAAGAGCTTATCCAAATCATATGACCTGGACCTGCTTAATGATGCGAATGAATTCAAGGTAATTGTTGTGAACTTCCAAAAAATAGAATCGCGTCCTGAAACTTTAAAAGTAGATTATGTTGGCCAAATCATGGCCACCTCTTCTCTTCACTTGCTTGTGGTTGGCATTAACAAATACCAAAACTCTGCTTATAATTTGAACTATGCACAGCCTGATGCAAAAGCATTTGTTGATAAGATTTCGAGCCAAGGTCAACGCATATTCAAGAACATAAACAAAATTGAGATCTACGATGAAGATGCCACCAAGGAGAATATCCTAAAAGGTTTCAATCAAATAGCTATAAAAGCTAAACCCGAAGATGTATTTGTTTTCTTTTATGCAGGCCACGGAAGCCTGGATGAAGACAACAAGGATAAAGATGGTGAGAGTCCCTTCTACTTTGTACCCTCTGACATTACCAAGTTATATGGTGATCCTCAGCAGCTGGTTAATAAAGGATTATCTGGTGAGGAGCTAAGGGAAAACATGACTAAAATCAGATCAACAAAGCAAATCATATTGACAGATGCTTGCCACTCGGGTGGAGCTCTGAAAGGAATGAAAACCCGCGCTGTCGCGGGGGATGAGAAAGCGATTGTGCAACTGGCTCGAAGTTCGGGGGCTGTGTGGATCGCTTCATCTGGAACAAAGCAATTTGCTACCGAATTTGATGTTCTAAAACACGGAGTATTTACCTATGCATTGCTTGAAGCCCTCGATGGCAAGGCAGATAATGGCGATGGCAAAATCACGGTTAACGAAATCAAGTTTTACATGGAAGACAGAGTACCCGAGTTGACAAAACAATATGGTGGACAAGCTCAGTACCCCACCGGCTGGATTCATGGAAATGACTTCCCCATCACTGTAAAAGAGGAAAACTAATTCAGTTTTCACAGTCACAAAAAAAATCCTGCGATACCTCGCAGGATTTTTTTTATTAGCGTAGGAGACTCACGTCTGTATTTAATTGAACCAAACATGCAAAACAGACTGACAATACAAGAATAAGGTCTATCTCCCATAGAAAACTGAGCGTTGATTTTCAAAATAACGATATATCAAGGGCACAGTCGTGACAAACGCTACCCTCTGCATTTTACGAGAAACAAGAGTTTATTTCCGCCTGCGCTGGTTAAATGTAGGCTTCCGTTTCGGGGATGAAGATTTGTATTTGGGTTTCTTTATAGCGCTCTTCTTGCCCATCGAAAGCTTCTTCATGTTTTGGTAGCGCTTATTCGGTGAGAAGGCGGCAACTCTTTTCTGCGCTTTACTTAATTGCTTCGGTGTTCTACCTCCGGCAGTCTTTTTCACATTCGATGAACTCAAAGTTTTTCTGCGGTAAGAAAGAGAACTCTTGTAATCCGATTTGAATTTCTTTTGGTAACTCTGATCAGCAAAATCATAGCGAAGAGTGAATTCATTAGAGGAACCAACATACCCCCCAACAGGGTTGATCAACATCTCACGAGAATACCCAACCAAAAGATACTTATTCAATCTATAGGCGAGTGTGAAATTCGCTACATTAAATGCGAAAGGCATATTCGGTGCATTTCCGGCACGGGTAGCGGCCCCCGCTGTAATCTTATTATCGTATGTGTAATATAAGCCCAAATCATACGAATCACTCGTTTCAGAAAATTTTCTGAAAGAGAAATATGGTTCCAATAAATCATCGCCACCGCGTAGCGGCAATGTGCCCTGAATAAATCCGGTATAATAATTCGAGAGCACTTTCAGATTATCTCCTTGCGGCTTTGACCATGATGTCGCTAAACGATTGGCAGACACTCCAACTTTAAAATATTGCGACTGATAGGTCATTCCAAAAGAGAAATCTGGTTTACCGCTTGTATTTAAGTAGCGTTGAACTTGCGCATCATTCACGATGTACGCTTCACTGTTTGTATTTACTCCGTTCAATTGAAACGTATTGTACTCACCTCCTATCCCCATGGAAAGAATGCTCA
>CAZNCO010000743.1:0-2460 GCA_964571345.1 uncultured Ohtaekwangia sp. | reverse complement strand
CCTCTATGCTGTAATAACGTTGTTGATAGAACAACTCATGAGCGTTTACCAGATCATGAATAGATACCACGGGCAGATAATGAATGTGATTTTTTCGCCATTCGTATTTCGCATCCCAGTCGAGTGTATCGTCTAATAAATCATATTTTAAACTTCCCTTTGTTGGAGTCAAATTTCCCGACAGCAGTTTCAACAATGTAGTCTTACCCGATCCGTTGGAGCCCGTGATGAGATAGCCTGCGCCTGCGTCCAGTTTCAGATTTAAATTTTGAAATACCTGAACTTGCTGAAATGAAAATGAAACGTTGTTTAGTGAAATCATCAAATGTGAGGGAGGTTAAGAAGCTACCGTTTGGCGCAGAATTTACAGAAAATTTAAGAGGCTGCCCTTTCAGACAGCCTCTTGTCGGGATGACTGGATTCGAACCAGCGACCTCTACGTCCCGAACGTAGCGCACTACCGGGCTGTGCTACATCCCGAAAAACTTCGATTGCAAAAATAATTATTCCAAATCAGAAATTAACTAGAGATTCTTTTGGAATTGAGTTAAAGATTCCTCAAACTGACGACTTGATAGCCTAATTTCTTATCATTACCATATGAAACAAGTTGATACTGATCTACTTTAATCGTGTCCCTCTCTACTGTTGCTACTACTTTATCCAAATAATGTTGAGGAACATCTTTACTAGCGATGATGCAAACAACTAGTGGAACATGTTCTCCTTTCCCCATCCACACCTCCTTAAGATACCTGGGAATATCGTTAAAGTCTATAAAGACATCAGATACTGCAATTCTTACGCTGTCATGTTTAAAATTATTTTTTTCATATCCCAAAATAATTGCTGCTATTGCACTAGTTTTTTTTAATGAATCATAATTAATAATTGCAGAAGTTGCATTTCTAAATTCCGTCAAATCTAGAATATAATTAAAATCATCAGTAACATGTTGTTGCCGACATAGATCAATATCGCTTCTGTACAACTTCATTGGAGTAAAAGAATAACAATTAGTCAGCAAAGAGTCCGCGTCAAAATAGAATACAGTGTCTCCTTTGATTTCAAATTTTTTCTCCAAGGGGAGGATACTTCCACCACAACCACAATGTGTAGGTAGTGCTATTTCATGCGTAGCGGAATCAAATAATGATATTGCGAAGTCACTGTTTGTAAAGGAATATTTATCTATGATTGCAATTGAATCAATGATGTCCACTGTGTTATGATAAGGAGCACTCATGTGCCAATGGCCTTGTAATCTTGACATGGTTGATTTGGTGGATTCAAACCAACACGATTGCATCACAAGAATGACGATTCCTAATAATACATACTTTAATGCTTTTGTCTTTCCTTCCATTGCGATCTGAATATACTATCAAAGAAAATGAGTTTCAAGTAAGCCAAAATAGTCGCATATTTATTTAAAATAAAAATAGACCTATGAACAGACGCTCCTTTGTTGAAAAGTCGGCCCTTGCTGCGCTGGCCATCCCTTTTGTTTCTTTATCATCCTGCAAACCGAAAGCGACCCAAGTGGCTGCTGTCTCCTTTGAGATCGAAGAAGCCACCATCGCTACCCTTCAGGAGAAAATGAAGGCTGGTGAACTCACCGCTAAGGCACTGACAGAAATGTATCTGCAGCGCATTGAAAAATTTGATAAAGGCTCGGAGAAATTAAACTCTGTGATAGAAGTGAATCCGGATGCGCTAGCCATCGCCACGCAACTTGATGACGAACGAAAGGCGGGCAAGCTTCGCGGCCTCCTGCACGGCATCCCGGTGCTCATCAAAGATAATATTAATACAGGCGATAAGATGCTGACCACCGCGGGTTCCATTGCCCTGAATGACAACCATGCAAGCAAAGATGCTTTCATCGTTTCAAAACTGAGAGAAGCTGGTGCCGTGATTATCGGCAAAACAAATCTGAGCGAATGGGCGAACTTCCGCTCCGAGCGGTCAGCCAGTGGGTGGAGCAGTCGTGGCGGGCAGACAAAAAATCCGTATGACCTAAGCCGTAATGCTTGCGGCTCTAGTTCCGGGTCAGGAGCTGCAGTGTCGGCAAATCTTTGCACAGTCGCGATAGGAACAGAGACAAACGGATCTATTCTTTGCCCTTCTTCCGTAAATGGCGTGGTGGGTATCAAGCCGACCGTAGGTCTTTGGAGCCGCAGCGGTATCATTCCGATATCGGCAACACAGGATACGGCCGGACCGATGGCGCGTACAGTGACGGATGCGGCCGTCCTTCTCGGAGCCTTGGTGGGAGTTGATTCAAATGATTCAGCAACGGCAATGAGTGAAGGCAAAGCTGAAAAAGACTACACGAAATACCTCGATGCAAATGGCTTGAAAGGCAAACGAATCGGGATTGAAAAATCCTATCTGAAAGCGCACGAGGCTGTGGATGCGCTGCTTCAGAAAGCCATTGAGCAAATGAAAGCGCAAGGA
>CAZNCO010000742.1:0-2462 GCA_964571345.1 uncultured Ohtaekwangia sp. | reverse complement strand
CGCTAGTAATTCAACCTTCCACTGTTCACGATCGATCAACATGATTTCATCGAATTGCTGTTTCGTGAAATCAAGCCCCGTCCAATCAATATCTTCATAGTGAGGCATCCAGCCAATCGGACTTTCAACAGCGTTTGATTTTCCACGCACTTTTTCTACAATCCATTTCAACACGCGCATGTTCTCACTATAACCGGGCCATTGAAAATTCCCTTTTTCATCTTTGCGGAACCAGTTCACACCAAAAATGCGCGGAGGGTTGGGAATATCACGACCAAACTGAAGCCAGTGATTAAAATAATCTCCCATATGATAACCACAGAAAGGCAACATGGCAAATGGATCTCTCCGCACCTTCCCTATTTCACCAAATGCGGCAGCCGTCATTTCAGAACCCATGGTAGCGGCCAGGTAAACTCCATAGTTCCAATTGTGCGCCTGATAGATCAACGGAATGGTATTACTTCTTCTGCCCCCAAATACAAATGCCGAAATCGGAACTCCATTCGGATTCTCCCAATCGCTGTCGATGCAAGGACATTGAGATGCAGGAGCTGTAAAACGTGCATTGGGATGAGCCGCAGGTTTGCCTGAAGACGGATCCCACTTTTGTCCGCGCCAGTCGATCAGATTTTTAGGCGGCTCTTTTGTCATTCCCTCCCACCATACATCACCATCTTCTGTAAGTGCCACATTAGTGAAGATCGTATTCTTTGAAATCGTCTGCATCGCATTTGGGTTGCTCTTCGTATTCGTGCCGGGAGCTACTCCAAAATATCCTGCTTCGGGATTGATTGCATAAAGTTTACCGTCTTTGCCTGGTTTGATCCACGCGATGTCATCACCCACTGTTGTCACTTTCCATCCACTGATATCTTTTGGTGGGATGAGCATTGCAAAATTTGTCTTTCCGCAAGCGCTGGGAAATGCCGCTGCAACATAGGTTTTCTCTTTCTCAGGGCTTTCAACGCCAAGTATAAGCATGTGCTCCGCCAACCATCCTTCTTCTTGCGCCATTACGGATGCCACCCGCAAAGCGAAACATTTCTTCCCAAGCAATGCATTACCGCCATAACCTGATCCGTAAGAAACAATAGAACGTTCCTCAGGATAATGAACAATATATTTTAACGTGGGATTGCACGGCCATTTAGCATCAGCCTGACCTGGCTCAAGTGGCGCACCAACAGTGTGCAAACATTTTACAAACTCGCCATTTGCACCGAGTGCATCAAGTACTTTTGTACCTACACGGGTCATGATATGCATGTTGGCTACGACATATTCCGAATCGGTGATTTCAATACCAATATGAGAAATCGAAGAACCGATTGGCCCCATGCTGAAAGGAATAACATACATGGTGCGGCCTTTCATCGAGCCTTTCAATAGTTTGTTGAGGGTGTCCTTCATTTCGCGGGGATCAACCCAATTATTGGTCGGCCCGGCATCCTCTTTCTTACGGCTACAAATAAATGTTCTATCTTCTACACGCGCTACATCACTTGGATCAGAAAAGCTGGCATAACTGTTTGGACGCTTCTTTGGATCGAGTTTGATGAAAGTACCCTTCTCTACCAAAAGTGCGCACATCTCTTCGTATTCATCCTGAGAACCGTTACACCACCGCACGTCATCCGGCTCGCATAGCTCACGAACCTGTTCTACCCATTGAAGTAATCCTGTATGCCTGATAATGATCGGAGAATTTTTTGTAGTTGTAACCATATTGCACTTTGATTAAAGTGCTGCAAATTTAAGAAAAGAAACATTTCAATCGGTTGCAGAAAGGAAGAATAAAGATTATTCGCCCGGAATGACCATACGAAAAAGATTATGCTGCCGGAACAGTGAAATAAAAAACAGATCCTTTCCCTTCAGTGCTTTCAACACCTATTTCTCCCCCATTCTTTTCAACGAAGTCTTTACAAAGAACAAGGCCAAGGCCTGTCCCCTTCTCCTGAGCTGTACCCAGGGTAGAATGTTTAGTCCCAATCTTAAACAGCTTTTGAATAGCTGCTTTGCTCATGCCAACACCGGTATCTGTCACAGACAACCGAACAAACTTACCAGCCGGCTCGGCTTTTAAAGCAATCGTTCCACCTTCGGGCGTAAACTTGATAGCATTCGACATCAGATTTCTAACAACCGTGTTGATTGAATTACGATGTGCACTTACCTTCCATTCAGACGTGTTGTTGTTTACAAAAGCAATTTTCTTGTTCGCGGCTTGGCCCTTCAGCAAGTCTGTATTCTCTTTCATTACAACAGACAAATCAAAAACCTCTGGCTTGAAATCAATATTACCTGTTTGAGAACGCCCCCACTCTAGCAGATTTTCAAGAAGTGTAAACAAGTTTTTCAGTGACTTATCCAGATCAACTGAAAGCATTTTTATTTCATCCTTACTAAGACTATCGGCATGATTAATCAGCAATGAAGAGAACGCGGTAAGTGAATTC
>CAZNCO010000741.1:0-2463 GCA_964571345.1 uncultured Ohtaekwangia sp. | reverse complement strand
GTGTTCGATCGTGCGAAGTACAATAAGCTACAACGTAGCGGTGTTAAATTTCTATAAATTAAATATACAACTTGATGAAGCCTACCTTTGCCTTCTGTTTTTTATTGATGTGTTTGTCGCGGGTGTTCGCACAAAGCCACTTGACTATACAAGTTGATCAGCCAAAAGATAAAATCAGCAAAAATATTTACGGCCATTTCTCAGAGCACTTAGGCAAGTGCATTTATGGAGGTTTTTATGTAGGGGAGGGGAATGTAAAAATCCCCAACACCAATGGTGTACGCAATGATGTTGTTGAGGCTCTAAGAAAATTGAAAGTTCCTAATCTTCGCTGGCCGGGCGGATGTTTTGCGGATACCTATCATTGGAAAGACGGCATTGGTCCAAAAGACAAGCGTCCCAAGATGGTGAATGTTTGGTGGGGCGGGGTAACAGAAGACAATAGCTTTGGTACACATGATTTTTTGGATATGTGCGAACTTATAGGAGCTGAGCCATACCTTGCTGCCAATGTTGGTAGTGGTACTGTACAAGAATTTACGGACTGGATTCAGTATGTGAATTTTGATGGAGAGAGCCCAATGTCAAAGCTTCGGAGAGAAAATGGAAGAGCTAAGGCATGGAATGTGAAATTCTGGGGGGTAGGTAATGAAGCGTGGGGATGCGGAGGGAACATGAAAGTCGAGCATTATGCAAATGTGTACCGGCAATATGCAACGTTCATGACGGATTGGAACAATACCGGAAAACTCTTTCGTATAGCGAGTGGTGCAAACGAGGCCGACTACCATTGGACAGAAGTATTGATGCGCGATATTCCGCATCACATGTTGGATGGAGTAGCCTTACATCATTATTCTACTGTGGAATGGAGCAACAAGGGATCTGCTACAGACTTCAATGAAGCACAATATTTCGCAGTAATGAAGTCGGCAATCTGGATGGAAGAGTTGGTTACCCGTCATTCCACCATCATGGATATGTATGACCCTGCTCGCAAAATTGCGTTGGTAGTTGACGAGTGGGGCGGATGGTATAATGTAGAACCAGGCACTAATCCGGGTTTTTTGTATCAGCAAAATACCATGCGCGATGCCATGATCGCTGGCGTAACGTTGAATATTTTCAATAATCATAGTGATCGTGTTCGAATGGCAAATCTCGCGCAAACAATAAATGTGTTGCAATCTGTAATTCTTACGAACGAAGAGAAAATCATTTTGACGCCAACCTATCATGTGATGGAGATGTACAACGTTCATCAGGATGCTACGCTTTTGCCGGTGAGTTTTAAATCAAATGATTATCAATTTGAAGGGAAGAAATTACCTGCCGTGTCGGCTTCTGCATCAAGAGATCAAAATGGATTGATTCACGTAAGCCTTGTCAATATTGATCTAAAGAATCCTCAGGAACTTGTTATCGATATGCACGGAGCTAAGTTTACTTCTGCGTCAGCCAGGATTTTAACATCTCCGAAAGTGCAGGATCATAATACATTTGAAAATTCTAATAAAGTAAAGCCGGAACTTTTCAAAGATGTTTCAATAGGCAAGGAACTCAAAGTGAAACTTCCACCCTTATCTGTGGTAGTGTTGGAACTGAAATAGTACCGATCAAAGCATTCAAACATTTTTTGATATGACGAAATATTTTGTTTTAGTCTTTCTCTTGATTGGACCGCATAGAATATTTTCTCAATCTTCTTCTATAGTGGTAGATGTCTCAAAACCAATAGCAGATGTGCAGCCTACCATGTGGGGAATATTTTTTGAAGATATTAATATGGCAGCGGACGGAGGGTTGTATGCGGAGTTGGTTAAGAATCGATCTTTTGAGTTCGCTGATCCTTTGATGGGATGGAAAGAGCAAAGAAGTAATATGTTTTCTGTAAATGCGGGCTTGGGAAGCACGTTGATCATCAATCGAGGTGGTAGTGAAAAGTCTAACCCGCGGTTTGCGCGAACGATTGTAAACGGGGATAAAGGTTATGGGCTTACCAATGAAGGGTTTCGAGGCATGGGAATAAAAAAAGACATGCGCTACAACTTTTCTTTATGGGCAAGCCAACACGAAGGCAGCACAACTAAAATTCGCATCGAACTTGTAGATGGAAATGGAAACATACTGGGTGAAACTACTCTGACTCCTGCAGGAACGGAATGGAAAAATTATACGACAAATTTCGTAGCTAATCGCACCGAGCCAAAAGCTCAACTGAACATTTGGTTTGAAGGAAAAGGTGTGATGGATATTGATATGATATCCTTGTTTCCGAATGATACGTGGAGGAGCAGACCAAATGGATTGCGTGCCGATCTTGTGCAATTGCTGGCTGACATGAAGCCCGGCTTTTTACGTTTCCCAGGTGGATGCATTGTTGAAGGGCGTGAGCTTGCAACTCGTTATCAATGGAAAAAGACAGTGGGTAATATTGAAAACCGTGAGATGATAATCAATCGC
>CAZNCO010000740.1:0-2465 GCA_964571345.1 uncultured Ohtaekwangia sp. | reverse complement strand
GTTTCTTCTCTTACTTAAGAAGCCAAAGCCTAAAGATGGGCCATAAAAGATCTTATTAAATTGAGATGCATTTGAAACCGCTATGGCTGCATTGTATCCATACATAAAGTTAAGCGTTGGCACAACTCTGTTTTCTGGTTTGATTCTTACAATGCCGCCTACGTTGTATCCAAATCCTGCCAAAGCATAGCCACCTCCCAAAGTAAAACCGAAATGAGGATCAACCAATTGTGTAAACTTAAGTCCAATGCCTCCGTAATCGAGGCCAAAGCCGATACCTAAGGTAGATCTGGCATCATCGCCATAATCAGCTTGGCTAAAAAGTATACTTGTAGAGAACGTTAATGCAAATACCAAAATGAATTTTTTCATAAAAAATAAAGATGATAAATCGGGGTTAAGGGGCTGTTAATATAGGCTTTTCTTTAATTTTGTGCTTACGCGATTAAAAATGGTTATCTTCTTTCGGGCCAATGGCCCTCTCGTCTATGCAGTGGGCGTTTCTGGTTCACTAGCGGTTCAAGATTATGAAAAACTGAGTTGGCTCTTCGGAGGTGCCAAGCCCATTCCCGAAAAGGAGCTGGATGGCTATTTTGTAGGACCGCGCAAGGAGATGATCACGCCCTGGAGTACCAATGCGGTTGAAATAACGCAGACCATGGGCATTGCTGGCATTATACGCATAGAAGAATTCTTTGTCGTGCAAAATGCTACTGCCCCTCACGATAAAATGCTTCAGCATATCTATTCAAAATTGGATCAGGAGATTTTTACAATTCATCACGCACCCGAGCCGATATTGGAAATTGATGACATTGCAACGTATAACAAAGATGAAGGGCTTGCGCTTAGTGATGAAGAAGTTGATTACCTGAATGAGGTTAGCAAAAAACTTGGTCGTAAACTTACCGATAGCGAAGTGTTTGGGTTTTCGCAAGTGAATAGCGAGCACTGCCGGCATAAAATTTTTAACGGCACATTTGTTATTGATGGAAAAGAAAAACCGTCAACACTTTTTCAGCTTATCAAAAAGACTTCACAGGCAAATCCTAATTTCCTGGTTTCTGCTTATAAAGACAATGTTGCTTTCATCGAAGGGCCGGTAGTTGAGCAATTTGCTCCGGAGCGACAAGATATTCCTGATTACTTTAAAGTAGAAGATTTTGAAAGCGTAATATCACTGAAGGCAGAAACACATAATTTCCCAACTACTGTTGAGCCGTTCAACGGAGCTGCAACGGGTTCGGGCGGAGAAATCCGAGATCGTCTTGCCGGAGGAAAAGGTTCGTTGCCCTTGGCGGGAACAGCTGTGTATATTACGTCTTATCCGAGATTTGAAAATGGCCGCGCCTGGGAGAAAAAGTTTCCGGAAAGAAAATGGTTGTATCAAACTCCATTGGAAATATTGATCAAAGCTTCTGATGGTGCCAGTGATTTTGGAAACAAGTTTGGTCAGCCGCTGATCTGCGGCAGTTTGCTCACCTTCGAGCATTTTGAGAAGAACAAGAAATTTGGTTTTGATAAAGTGATCATGCTGGCCGGAGGCGTTGGTTTCGGCAAAAAGAAAGACAGCAAAAAAGAAAAGCTGCAAACAGGCGATAAGATTGTAATGATGGGTGGTGATAACTATCGCATCGGCATGGGTGGGGGAGCAGTGTCATCTGTGGCAACAGGAGAATATGGTAATGCGATTGAGTTGAATGCCATTCAGCGTTCCAATCCTGAAATGCAAAAACGTGTGATGAATGCCATACGTGCGCTGGTGGAAGCAAAAGAAAACCCGATCGTCTCCATTCACGATCACGGAGCAGGCGGGCATCTGAATTGCCTTTCTGAATTAGTGGAAGACACGGGCGGTTTGTTTGATATCAATAAATTCCCTGTAGGCGATCCAACGCTTTCCGATAAGGAGATCATCAGCAATGAATCGCAAGAGCGAATGGGGCTCGCCATCCACGAAAGTGAAGTGGAACATTTGAAAAAAATTTCTGAGCGTGAGCGCGCTCCCATGTATGTAGTGGGTACGGCCACAGGAGATAAGCAACTAACGTTCAAGGATTCAAAAGATGGATTGAAGCCGGTGGATTTAAAATTGGAACATTTCTTCGGTTCGTCACCGAAGACAATTTTGAAAGACACGTCAACTAGTTTTTCTTTTGACGAAATAAAATATGATGCTGCCAAACTGCGGGAGTATATCGAACAAGTTTTGCAACTTGAATCGGTTGCTTGTAAAGATTGGTTGACCAACAAAGTAGACAGATCTGTTTCCGGAAAAGTCGCAACTCAGCAAGCATGCGGAGAAAATCTGTTGCCTCTGAATAATGTGACTGTGATGGCGATTGAGTTCCTGAATAACAAAGGCATTGAAACCGCTATCGGTCATGCACCCGGCGCAGCTTAGGGTAGTCCGGCTGCGGGAAGCCAGCTTGACATTGCAGAAGCACTTACAAATTTCGTTTGGG
>CAZNCO010000739.1:0-2472 GCA_964571345.1 uncultured Ohtaekwangia sp. | reverse complement strand
CCCTTCCTTCTCCGTAACAAAATATTTCACTCCACTGTTGGCCCCTTCCGTCAACTTGAATTCGAACTGAAGATCAAAGGCGCTGTATTCATTTGTGGTTACAATATCTCCACCATTTGCGGATTCTGCTCCTGCTGATTTCACAACACTGAGGATACCATCTTTTATTTCCCAGCCATGTTCTGGAAACTTTTCTTTATAAGCCCCTCGCCAGCCGTTGGTTGTTTGGCCGTCCCACAATAAAACGACACCGTTCTGTTTCTCCTGATCGGAAATATTGTTGACCAAAGTATTTACCACAAAAATATTATCGTAGGGAGTAGGGGCGAGGTTGCTGGTTTGAATTCTGACATTTCGCCAGCGGATTTGCTTGCCGGGGTTTTCATCTTTGCCAATGGCGTGAACTTGTAGTGCAATAAATCCTTTTGGAGTAAAGTCATCCACTAAGTGACCAGTTGCAACTCCATTCAGAAAAGTGCGAATTGTATTGCCGATAGCTTCGATTCGCACCGCATTCCATTCGTTTTGTTTAAAAGCAGTTTTAGCTGAAGGATTATATTCCAGCGGATACAGCCAGTCCCTTCTCGCTTCGTCATAGATGCCTCCTGACCACGCACGAGAAGAAGGATCAATCTCATATTGATAGCCATGCACTCTTCCATTTTGGTAATCAGGTTTGCTTTCGCTTCGGAATTGTATTCCGGAATTCATTGTTGGATCAACTTTGAATTCCAACTCTAAAATAAAATCGCCATAATTATCTTCCGTTGCTAAAAAAGAATTGGGTTCTCCGGCTACGGTTGTCCCCACGATCTCGCCATTCTGAACTTCGTATTTTGCTTTTCCATTAAGTTGCTTCCAACCTTTCAAATCTTTGCCATTAAAAAGCATGATCCATTTAGATGCGTTTTTTTTTTGCGCGAAGGTGAAAACAGGAAAAATTAGAACCAGCGACAGGAGAATTTTTTGAATCATAGAATGCATTGTACCAAGGCTTGATTTACTTTGATCAGAAATTTAATGATTGCCGCGCACTAAACGAACACAAATTATATTTGGTCTATAAAATTCGTCCGTATAAAAACCTCTCTTAGGCTTGATGCTTAGAGAAATATTTTACAAGTTCGTATGGAAATTAGATTAGAACTGTATGAAAAATCATTCAGAAGCCACGCCACTTAAGAACCTTGACGAGTGGGAGGAAGATTTGCTTAAGAGGTATCCTGATCCTGAAACAATAGCTACATCGAAGTCTACGGAAGAGTACCGCAACTACGAAGACCCTAAGCGCGATACTGTGCGTGAGTTTTACCGGTTAAATCACACTTATCAGACTTATGATTTTGTGATGAAAAAGCAGGTAGAATTTCTTTCGTTCAACAAAAAGGAAATGCCTGTTTGGGATGCATTTAATTTTCTTAATCAGTTGGTTGACGATTCAGACCCGGATACAGATCTTGACCAGTTTCAGCACTTGCTTCAAACTTCGGAGGCAATTCGCAGAGATGGCCATCCGGATTGGATGGTGGCCGTTGGGCTCCTGCATGACATGGGAAAAGTTTTGTGTTTATTTGGTGAACCTCAATGGGCCGTGGTGGGCGACACATTTCCGGTAGGGTGCGCATATTCTGATAAAATTGTTTACCCTGAATTTTTCAGTTCGAATCCTGATTATACCGATGAGCGTTTTAATACAAAATATGGCGTCTATTCACCCAACTGCGGTTTGAGAAACGTACACATGTCGTGGGGCCATGATGAATATGTTTGCCAGATGATGAAGAATCATTTACCCGAACCCGGCCTTTACATGCTTCGCTATCATTCCTTCTATGCACAACATCGCGAGAATGCATACGATCACTTGATGGACGATCACGACCGTGAAATGTTCAAGTGGGTAAAACTTTTTAATCCTTACGATCTTTATTCAAAAAATCCAAATCCACCCGATTGGAAAATACTGAAGCCATACTATGAAGATTTGGTGGCAAAGTATCTTCCATCAACATTAAAATTCTAAAGCTGCACATGAGGCATTCTTTTGTGAGCAGAAGTTTGCCTTCGGTTTTTGTCTGTCATAATTCTTGTTGGTTATGAATAGACTCTCGTTGGGCGATTACATTGTGTTCCTGCTTTACTTTGTTGTCATTGCTGCTTATGGTTATTATGTATATCAAAAGAAGAAAGCGACTGCAACGGATTCAAAAGATTTCTTTTTAGCAGAGGGATCACTTACGTGGTGGGCAATTGGAGCGTCACTCATTGCTTCCAATATTTCGGCTGAGCATTTTATTGGCATGTCGGGCTCCGGCTTTGCACTTGGTTTGGCCATTTCAACTTACGAGTGGATGGCATCAGCCACTCTGATTATTGTTGCTGTTGTTTTTATTCCGCTCTATCTGAAGAATAAAATCTATACAATGCCGCAGTTCCTCTCTATGCGGTACAATGATAGTGTAAGTAGTATCA
>CAZNCO010000738.1:0-2480 GCA_964571345.1 uncultured Ohtaekwangia sp. | reverse complement strand
TTATGAAAAACAACACAAAGTATAACTGGTAGCCTTTTACCCCATGAGTTTTAAGTATTGGAAAAGAAAAACGCAATTAAAGAGGTTCAGAAAGATTCCGGGATTTACTATATGGATTACCAATACTATAACAATGAGTTTAGATTGAGGAAAGAAATAGTAACTGAAATGAAAAATTTAACTTTCTAAGGAGGAAGAATGGAATTCAAAAACAAAGTTGAGTTCAAGGTATATGGTAAGTATGCGCTATTTACTGACCCTCTCACAAAGATTGGCGGAGAAAAATGTTCTTACCAGGTACCAACTTACGAAGCATTAAAGGGTGTCATCAGTTCGGTTTATTGGAAACCAACTATTATTTGGATAATTGACAAAGTCCGAATAATGAAACAGATCAAAACACAGACAAAAAGCGCTAAGCCCGTTGTTTATAGCGGTGGTAATTCACTTTCCATCTATACATACCTTGCAGATGTTGAGTATCAAGTGCAAGCGCATTTTGAATTCAATATGAAGCGCAAAGATTTAGAGCAAGACCGAAATGAAAACAAACATTGGTATGTCGCAAAACGAATGATCGAACGCGGCGGTCGAAGAGATATTTTTCTTGGCGCACGTGAATGTCAAGGATATGTTGAACCATGTAAGTTCGGCGAGGAAAAAGGACATTACGATGACATCCCTGAACTTGCGTTTGGATTGATGTTTCATGGATTTGATTATCCGGACGAAGGCGATGGTAAAAATCTAATTACCAGGTTTTGGTGGGCGAAGATGAAAAATGGTGTTGTTGAGTTTCCACCACTCGAGGAATGTAAAAGAAAATTGGTAAGACCAATGAAAGCCCAAACGATTCAAACCATTGGGCTGGCCGAAGAAGAACTTTTAGAAGGATACGAAGAACGGGAGGTAGCATTATGAGTTGGATACAAAAACTTTATGAAACTTATAATAATTGTGAAGGGATGATTGGTGCCGGTTCAGACGATAATAGCGTACCACTGCTTCCAATATGTCACACTACTCAAAAAGCACAGATAGAAATTGTGCTAGACTATAAAAGTAAATTTAAAAAAGCAAGGATAATTCCTAAAAATGAAGCGCGAACAATCATTCCCTGTACTGAAAATTCAGGTGGGAGAACAAGTGGAGAATGCCCGCATCCATTGTGTGATAAATTACAATATGTTGCAAAAGATTACAAAGAATTTGGCGGTAACAAAGATTCTTATTTCCAGTCTTATAGTAATCAATTATCAAAATGGGTAGACTTTGACGGCAACAAAAAAGTGAGAATCATTTATGATTATATAAAAGATGGCAATCTTTTGAGCGACCTAATCGAACATGAATTACTCTTCGTTGATAAGGATGGGAAACTACTGAAACTAAGAGAAGGGAAAAAAGAAAACAAAGATATTTTAGATATCTTTGACTTGCTACCAGGAAGGATTAATAAAAAAGGAGAAATAGAAAATTGGCAGGCAGATGCATTTATCCGTTGGGTTGTTGAATTTCCCAATGATCCACATACTTCGATATGGAATGACCTGGAAGTATGGGATAGTTGGATACAATATTACTCCCAAACAAAAAAAAATAAATCCCTCTGCTATGTAACCGGCAATGAAGAATTCTCAGCAGATCAACATCCGGCAAAGTTACGTTCAGATGGTGATAAAGCAAAAATAATTTCCTCTAATGATCTATCAGGTTTTACCTTTCGCGGACGCTTCCTTTCAGCAGAGCAAGCTGCAAATGTTGGATTTGAGGTAACGCAAAAAGCACACTCTACTCTTAGATGGTTGATTGACCGTCAAGGATACAGAGGGAAAGATGGACAAGCGATTGTAGCTTGGGCAACTTCAGGTGCCGAAATTCCTCAACCTACTGATGATCCACTAACTATTCTTGGGTTTGATGAATTACCCAATGACCAATCCCAAACTGTTGCAACAACACAAGAATTAGCTATAAAACTGAAAAAGAAAATCAAAGGTTATAACAAAGAACTTGGCGATACTACTGGCGTAGTTGTAATGGGACTTGATTCGGCAACACCCGGCAGAATGTCGATAACGTTTTATAAAGAACTAACCAGTTCTGACTTTCTTTTGAGACTTGATGATTGGCATAAAACAACGTCTTGGATTCATCGTTACGGTTATGATAAAGAGACAAAACGCCATTTCACTTTCGTTGGTGCACCAGCTCCTGTTGATATAGCCATAGCTGCTTATGGTTTAAAAGCAGATGATCGGTTAATGAAAGCAACTGTTGCACGACTTCTTCCTTGCATCATCGATGGACAACCTATTCCACGAGACATTGTTGATTCGGCAGTGAAACGCGCTTGTAAACCGATTACTATGGAAGATTGGGAATGGAATAAAACATTAAGTATAGCCTGTTCACTTTATAAAAAATATTCAAAGGAGGACTTTAATATGTGTCTTGATGAAAACAGAACAACCCGTGAT